>AQTU01000017.1:0-48822 GCA_000385835.1 Streptococcus mitis 13/39
CCAGCCTCTTCCAACAGTTTCTTCACACGATTTATAGTTGTTCCAGTAGTATAAATGTCATCTATAAGTAAGATTTTTTTAGGAATAGTAACTCCACTTTTAATAAAGAAAGGAAGTTCTGTCCCCAAGCGTTCTGAACGACTTTTAGAATAACTAGCTCTCTCTTCTCCCTTATCCAGTAAGTCTTGAAAAGAGAACCCTGCTACTTCAACTAAACCTTCAACCTGGTTAAATCCCCTCTCGAGCAATCTTTCAGGACTTAGGGGAATTACGACAAATTGATACTCTTTGTACTTTTTTAACTCCTCACTTAAAAATGAAGCGAACACTTTTCTTAAAAGGAAATCTCCATCAAACTTATACCGACTGAAAAAATCCTTCATAGCTTGATTGTAAGTAAAAATCGCTCTATGACTGACCTCAACTCCTTCTTTACACCAAAATTGACAATCTTGACACTTCGTTGACAATCCTGTTTTCATACAGTTTGGACAATTCTCTTCTCCAATCCTCTCAAAAGTAGAGTCACAGTCTGAACAAAGACAAGAGTCATCATTCTTCAGAAGTAAGAGACTACTAAAAGTTAAAACAGCCTTCATAGTCTCCCCACACAATAAGCACTTCATAGACTCGCCTCCTTATTCATCTGCTGAATTTCCTTAATTGCCTTCTTGATTGAAGTATTTAACCCATCATGGAAGAAAAGCAAATCTCCTGTCGGTCTATCCATGCTTCGCCCAACTCGTCCACCAATCTGAATCAAGCTAGACTTGGTAAAAAGGCGATGATTGGCCTCTACTACGAAAACATCCACACAAGGGAAGGTAACTCCACGCTCCAATATTGTCGTACTGATAAGTATTGTCAGTTCTCCATCTCGAAAAGCTTGTACCTGCTCTAATCTATCTTCTGTTACAGAAGATACAAAGCCAATTTTCTCATTTGGAAATTGCTCCTGTAAGATTTCTTTTAACTGCTCCCCTTTCTTAATTTCTGAAGCAAAAATGAGTAACGGATAAGCTGTCTTTCTCTGCTTCTCAATATAGGACTTTAACTTTGGTGACAACCGATTTTTCTCTAAACAGTGATTAAAATCCGATAACCAGACAGGTTTAGGAATAATCAACGGATTTCCATGAAATCGTCTTGGCAAGCTCAATCGTTTTAGTTCTCCTATGCGAACCTTCCTATCTAACTCATCAGTCGAAGTCGCTGTTAAAAAGATTCTCAGTCCATTCTCCTTTACACTATTCTTGACAGCATGGTAAAGTGTGGGATTGTCAACATAAGGAAAAGCATCTACTTCATCCACTATCAGCAAATCAAAAGCTTGATAAAACTTCAATAACTGATGTGTCGTCGCAACAACTAATGGTGTTCGAAAATACGGTTCTGATTCTCCGTGTAGTAAAGCTATCTCGCAAGCAAAATCATCTTGCAGTCGCTTATACAGCTCCAAACACACATCGATTCTAGGGCTGGCCAAACAAACTGCACCACCTTCATCAATCACTTTAGCCACAACTTGGTAAATCATCTCTGTCTTTCCAGCTCCTGTTACAGCGTGAACCAAGGTTGGTTCCTGCTTATCTACCGCTTGAATCAATCCCTTTGACACCTTCTCTTGAAAAGGAGTTAATTGACCTCGCCATTTAAGAACATCTTGCTTCGGAAAATCCTCCTGTGGGAAATAGTATAAAGATTGATCACTCCTAACTCTCTTCATAATTAAGCACTCTCGACAATAGTAAGCACCGATGGGCAAATACCATTCATCTAAAATAGCACTATCACAACGTTGACAGAAAAGTTTCCCTTTCTCCTTTCTCATTGCTGGAAGTTTCTCCGCCAACTGACGTTCCTCTTCTGTTAATTCATTCTCCGTAAACAACCGACTGAGATAATTTGGATTTACTTTCATACTTCTTTATTCGTAAAAACCTAGCGCTTTAGATGATTTTTTAGTACAATTAAATCATGGAATTTAGAACAATTAAAGAGGACGGACAAGTCCAAGAAGAAATCAAAAAATCCCGCTTTATCTGTCATGCCAAGCGTGTTTATAGCGAAGAAGAGGCTCGTGACTTCATTACTTCCATCAAGAAAGAGCACTACAAAGCTACTCATAACTGCTCTGCCTTCATTATTGGGGAACGTAGTGAAATCAAACGTACAAGTGATGATGGTGAGCCCAGTGGGACTGCTGGCGTTCCTATGCTTGGGGTACTAGAAAATCACAATCTTACTAATGTCTGTGTAGTAGTGACACGCTACTTTGGAGGCATTAAGCTAGGCGCTGGAGGATTGATTCGTGCTTACGCTGGCAGTGTTGCCTTAGCTGTCAAAGAAATTGGCATCATTGAAATAAAGGAACAGGCTGGCATTGCTATTCAAATGTCTTACGCTCAGTATCAAGAGTATAGTAACTTTCTTAAGGAACATGATATTATGGAACTTGAAACAAACTTTACAGATCAAGTCGATACGATGATTTATGTTGATAAAGAAGAAAAAGAGAATATTAAAGCTGCACTTGTAGAGTTTTTTAATGGAAAAGTCACTTTAATGGATCAAGGTTTACGCGAAGTTGAAGTTTCTGTAAACTTAGTGTAAACAAAGGAGAAAAATATGGCATTTGGAAAATTCATTCAAGAACTCGCTGGTAACTTTAGCGAGCAAAACAAAGAAACTCTTATCAAAGAATATGGACAATATCTACTAGAAAATGAAGAAATTCAAAGTGGATATAAACTGATTCGTGACTCAATTATATTTACAAATATACGTATTATCTTTACAGATAAACAAGGCGCTACCGGTCGTAAGATGTCTATTAAATCAATCTTTTTGATGAACATTGTTAACGTTGAAATGGAAACTGCTGGAGCAGGTATAGATGATAGTGAAATTACTATTACTTATTTAGAAAATGTCTTTCTAAAAGCTCATAATGAGCATTTTAGTTCTCATAAATTTGAATTTCCTAAGAAAACGGATATCGTTCCACTTTACACCTATTTACTAGAATTAGCCTATCACAATCGCTTAAAAATTAATGGATTAGACCTGTGATATAAAAAAATCCTATCACTTCGATAGGATTTCTATATTTTACAAATGGTATAGATAGCGTTATACTAGAAATATCTTATACAAAGAGGTATTCATATGTCTATTTATAACAACATTACTGAACTAATCGGTCAAACTCCGATTGTTAAACTCAACAACATTGTGCCAGAAGGTGCTGCAGATGTCTATGTAAAACTTGAAGCATTCAACCCTGGTTCTTCTGTAAAAGACCGTATTGCTCTTAGCATGATTGAAAAAGCTGAACAAGACGGTATTCTGAAACCTGGTTCTACTATTGTTGAAGCAACAAGTGGAAACACTGGTATTGGACTTTCATGGGTAGGGGCTGCTAAAGGGTATAAAGTTGTTATCGTTATGCCTGAAACTATGAGTGTGGAACGACGTAAGATTATCCAAGCCTATGGTGCTGAACTCGTCCTTACTCCTGGTAGCGAAGGAATGAAAGGTGCTATTGCTAAGGCTCAAGAAATCGCTGCTGAACGTGATGGTTTCCTTCCTCTTCAATTTGACAACCCAGCAAATCCAGAAGTACACGAAAGAACAACAGGAGCTGAAATACTAGCTGCTTTCGGTAAAGATGGACTAGATGCCTTTGTTGCTGGAGTGGGTACCGGTGGAACCATTTCTGGTGTTTCTCATGCACTCAAATCAGCAAATTCTAACATTCAAGTTTTTGCAGTAGAGGCAGACGAATCTGCTATTCTATCTGGTGAAAAACCTGGACCACACAAAATTCAAGGTATCTCAGCTGGATTTATTCCTGATACACTTGATACAAATGCCTATGATGGTATTGTTCGTGTAACATCAGACGATGCACTAGCACTCGGCCGTGAGATTGGTGGAAAAGAAGGATTCCTTGTTGGTATTTCTTCAGCTGCAGCTATCTACGGAGCCATCGAGGTTGCCAAGAAATTAGGTACAGGTAAAAAAGTTCTTGCTCTAGCACCAGATAACGGTGAACGTTATCTCTCTACAGCACTCTATGAATTTGAAGTGTAGTCTCCTAAATATACTTAGCCCTTATTATAGGGCTTTTTATTTATACCTTAAAAATAGGAACACCTCCCTATAAAAATCGACTGCATAGAAAAAAGGAAGCAATTTGGCTTCCTTTTTATTATTAGTTATTCAAGGCTGCTGCCATTGTAGCTGCAACTTCAGCTTCAAAGTCGTTTGCAGCTTTCTCGATACCTTCACCAACTTCAAAGCGAGCGAACTCAACTACTGAAGCGTTAACTGATTCAAGGTATGCTTCAACTGTCTTGCTGTCATCCATGATGTAAACTTGTGCAAGAAGTGTGTAAGCTTGGTCAACTTTAGTGTTGTCAAGCATGAAGCGATCCATTTTACCTGGGATAATTTTGTCCCAGATTTTTTCTGGTTTGCCTTCTGCAGCCAACTCAGCTTTGATGTCAGCTTCAGCTTGGGCAATTACTTCATCAGTCAATTGAGATTTTGATCCATACTTCAAGTGTGGAAGAGCTGGTTTGTTAACCATTGCACGGCTTTCGTTATCTTGGTCGATAACGTGGTTCAATTGTGCCAACTCATCTTTAACGAATTGCTCATCCAATTCTTTGTAAGAAAGAACTGTTGGTTTCATCGCTGCGATGTGCATTGACAATTGTTTAGCAAGTGCTTCGTCTCCACCTTCAACAACTGAAATAACACCGATACGTCCACCGTTATGTTGGTATGCTCCAAAGTGTTGTGCGTCTGTTTTTTCAATCAATGCAAAGCGACGGAATGAGATTTTTTCTCCGATAGTTGCTGTTGCAGATACGTATGCAGCTTCAAGAGTTTCACCTGAAGGCATTGTCAAAGCAAGTGCTTCTTCATTATTAGCAGGTTTTCCTTCAGCAATAACTTTAGCTGTAGTATTTACCAATTCAACGAATTGAGCATTTTTCGCAACGAAGTCAGTTTCAGCGTTTACTTCAATAACTGCTGCAACATTACCGTTAACGTAAACACCAGTCAAACCTTCTGCAGCAACACGGTCAGCTTTCTTAGCTGCCTTAGCCATACCCTTTTCACGAAGCAATTCAATCGCTTTTTCGATGTCACCGTCTGTTTCTACAAGCGCTTTTTTAGCGTCCATAACTCCGGCACCAGATTTTTCACGCAACTCTTTTACAAGTTTAGCTGTAATTTCTGCCATTTTGATTCTCCTATATTTTTTAAAAATAGGAGAGCCGGGCTAAGCCCCGCCCTCCTAGGTAATTACTATTTATATGAATTAAGCGTTGTCGCCTTCTACAACTTCAACGATTTCTTCAATTGAATCTGCTTGAGCTTCAGAAGCTGCAAATTCTGCTTCAACTGCTGCTGCATCTTCACCTTGACGTCCTTCGATGATAGCATCAGCCAATTTAGCTGTGATCAATTTAACAGCGCGGATAGCATCATCGTTAGCTGGGATGATTACATCGATATCATCTGGATCAGTGTTTGTGTCAACCATCGCTACAACTGGGATTCCCAATTTTTTAGCTTCTTTAACAGCGATTTGCTCTTTATGTGGGTCAACTACGTACATCACATCTGGGATACGAGGCATATCTTCGATACCACCCAAGAATTTTTCAAGACGTGCACGTTGTTTGTTAAGAAGTGCAACTTCTTTCTTAGGAAGAACTTCGAAAGTTCCATCTTCTTCCATACGTTTGATTTCTTTCAAACGAGCGATACGTTTTTGGATTGTTCCCCAGTTTGTAAGAGTGCCACCCAACCAACGGTGGTTGATGAAGTATTGACCTGAACGTACTGCTTCTTCAGCAACTGCATCAGCCGCTTGTTTCTTAGTACCAACAAACAATACAACTGCATCGTTAGCTGCTGCATCACGCATGAAATCGTATGCTTGGTCTGCGTATTTTACAGTTTGTTGCAAGTCGATAACGTGGATTCCGTTACGCTCAGTGAAGATGTACTTAGCCATCTTAGGGTTCCAGCGACGAGTTTGGTGACCAAAGTGTACACCAGCCTCAAGAAGTTGTTTCATTGAAATTACTGCCATGAGTATTTCTCCTTTTTGTTTTTTTCCTCTTCTTGACTTCAACTCGCAAAACGACCCAAGGGCAACTGTTTCACAATTCATCAAGAATGAGTATTATCGTTCACACGACAAGTTTCATTTTACCATACTTTTTCAATATTTTCAAGCCATTTTAGTAGATTTTTAAAGTAGATAATTTCTGCTAACTTCTCAAAGTAACTTCCACTTGGATGGCCAAAGTGGAAATTAGTTTGGGAATTTAGCATTAAATTACTAATAAAAACTCTAAATTTAAAACATCCCAACATATACTGCTGAGATGCTCTAATAGCTAAATTTTTTTAAATTTAATATAGTGGCAAAATAATTAGTTTGTCTTATATACTTCTAAGTTTCTTACGAATTTTATAAGCTAGATTAAACAAAAAATATAATGAACTAGTTGGATAATTAAACTCACCAGCAAATTCCTCGATAGTGGGATTAAACTTGGATTTAAAGCTAATTAACCCACCCTCTAAATTGTTTTCAATTCCACCCATATTATGAGTCTCAGCCCCTCGTTCAAAAGAATGTTGTGCTGTCTCAAACCATGTAGGAATAGCAGGTTGATAGTGTCTAAATTCTTCATTCATTCCAGCATATAAGTTCTCAGAAGTTTTCCCAAATTCGATAGTTAAAGTACCAGACAATGGGACAATACTATCCCCTCTGTCAATATGGTTCTTAAGAAAAGAAATTTCTTCCTTTAATCGTTTTCTCTCTTGCTGATTCTCTTTTATTTTACCTTCTTTCGTTTTATCTGTAAACTTCTGCTCTGTTTTTAGATTCTTTTCGAATTGTTGCTCAACTTCTTTCAGTCTATTAGGTAGATTTAAAAAGCTCAGTGTGATAAAGGAGTGATCAGGATAAGTATCCAGTAACTTCTGATAATAATCTTTGCCTCGTAAACTGATATTCTTACGAGACTCTGTTTTCTTCATTAAAAATGAAAAGTCATCTAATAAATCAAGTCCACCAAATTTTACTTCTAATCCTTTATTTCTTGCAGTTCGGATGGCCTGTCTAGTAGACTTAGAAAGTTGATCCAGTGAGAAATTTTCTTTATGAATATTAGCTTGAAAACGTGGTTGTATATTTTCTGCCATATCCTTTGTTAAGCCTGTCCAATAAACTTTATTTTTTTTCAGTTCTTCGACAATTGCTAAAGTCATAGAATTTTGGACAGTTTCTTGGTCAATAAGACCTCTACTTATAAATAAACTTGGGTCAAATTTAACCATTATTGCATGGCTTTTTTTAGCAAGTTTTTTCAACGTTAAAAGAACAAATTTTAGAAGTTCTTTATCTTCATAGTCAATTACTGGACCTCGTGGAATATAAAACATAGAAAGTCCTAATGGTAGCGGCTGAATTAAGATATTTGCTACTCCAACTAATTGATTATCTTTATAAAAGCCAACTCTCTCCGTTCCCCCAAGTATCCTTTATCTTGGACCAATCACTACTCTGCAATAAATTTCCTTGAGGATGATTTTCTAAAAATAAATCCCACTCTTTAGCATCAACATTTATTTTATACCTAAACATAACTTCAACACCGACTCCCTTAGAAACCATTTTTTATTAACATGCTACACTCGTACTATATCTCTACGTTCCATTTTACTTTAATTAAATAATTATAAAAATAGAAAATAAGTTCAAGTAATTATATAATGAAATTAATTTTTCCAGCACTATACAAAGTGAGATTAATAAGATCTCACCCTTTGTATAGTAATAATCAGTATATTAGTTTGGATAAATGTATCTTACAGTACCTCTTGATGCTGTCGGATTAAACCATCCACGATAATTTCCGATTGGTTGAGTTCCACTACCATCATAGTTACACTCAGAAACTTGAATACGAGTTGATGATTCAACTGCTGTAACAACTGCTACGTGACCGTATCCTCCATCATCCCAACATGCAATCGCGCCAACTTGTGGTGTAGAACCTGTACGGAAACCTGCAGCTGCTGCACTTGCAGCCCATTGACCGCCATTACCCCAGTAATCACCAGCCCATGGTGCTAAAGTTTTTACTCCCCATGTACATTGACCTACAGGATAGCTTGATGCATTTGTACTGTATGTCGGATGTTGTTTCACTGGTGCAGGAGTATAGCTTGTTGATTCCGCTGAAGCACTACTTGAAGATGATTCAGACGAACTAGATGACGAAGAAGTAGTTGATACTGCTTGAACTTCTGCTGTAAAAGTTGTATTTCCAGAAGCAACGACTTTTTGTTGTTGACTTGCTTGTTTAGCTTTATAAGCTGCTTCTGCTTCTGCAGCTGCTTTAGCTTCTGCTTCTGCTGCAGCTTTTTTTTCAAGTAAACTTGCTTTTTCATCTTCTGCAGTAGCCTTTTCAGCAGCAAGATTCAATTCTGCAGCTTTCAACTCAGCTTGTTTTGTAGTTAATGATTGAGCATCATCAGCTAGTTTTTGCTGATTTGCAATAACTGTATTAATTGCATCATTGTTTGCTACTTGTTTTTCAGAAATAGCTTTTTTATCTGCTTTTTGTTGTTCCAACATTTTGTTGTTTGCAGATACGATTTCACTCATTGCAGCAACACGTGAAATAGCTTCTGTAATTGATTTTGAGTTTACAATTGTATTAATGTAATTTGTTGCAGCTCCATTTGTTTGAGCACTACGAGCTTGTTTTTGTAATGAATCATTGCGAGATACAATATTCTTAGAAAGTTCTGTAATTTCACCCTCAAGCTTTTTAGATTCTTCTTGTAGTCTATCATTTTCAGATTGCAAGTTTGATTGCTCTGTTTGAATAGCAGATACTTGCTCCTGAACTTGATCAACTTGTTTTTGGGCTTCTTGTTGTTGTGCTGTTAAGTTGCTAATTTTATTATCTTGAGCAGCAATTTTGTCATCAGTAGTTTCTGCATGCGCAGTTGTTAAAACAGCTGCTTGAGAAACCATTACTGTACTTAGTAAAAGTGACGCTAAGATTTTTTTCTTCATATTTCGTAGATACTCCTTCTTTTAAAGACATTACTAGTATACCAAAAAAGGCCTAATGAATATTACGCCTTTGTTACATTTTTATTTCTTTCTTATAGGTAAAATTTTTCAAAAATAAACTGAAAAATAATCATCCATATAAGGTTCAAAATCATTGATGGTACTAAACTATAGACTATAAACAAAGACATACTATCCACAGTTAAACCTACCACCAATGCAAGTATATAGGCTCCCATCTCAAATAGAAAAGTCATGACAATAATTGCCAGCATTCTCATCCAACGATTCAATAAAATAACACTATTAAATTTATGGAGAAATGCCCCCAACAAGACAAATAACAGAGTCGCAATCCCTATCAAGTGGAAAAAGTAAATGTCATAAACCAAACCCACTACAAAACAATAGGCTAAATAGAGATACTCTGATACTTCAATCGTCTCAAATAAGAGAAATAAAAATAGAAAATGACTAGCTAACTGCACATGGGGAAAGAATGAACCCAGAAGCTGGCTAATATGGGCATCAATTAGAACAAAGAAAGGAAGCAATAAAAATACTCCAACTCGCTTCAACTGTCTCATTATGAATTCCCCACCAATTCTATCACACTCACATTATGAGTATCTGCACTCAATTTAACAGTTACTTCTCGTGTCAAATAGTCCGTACTATGCGTTGTGGCAACCACTTCACCAACAGGAATATCAGCAACATTAAAGTTTCCTAATCCACCAGTTGTCACCTTATCGCCTGCACTAATATCGCTATTACTATTTAATTGGCTAATTTTAAGAACTTCATTTTCTTTGTTATAGCCAACAATAATCCCATAAATTGTAGTAGAACCATGTTGAATTTTAACAGAAATCTTAGCAGCATTTTCCGTATTTGTCAGAAGGTTGACCATGGTAGAGTTCTCCTCTACTTTTGAGACACTCCCAATCAAACCACCATTTGCAATGGCTAACATATTCTCAGAAGCCCCTTTTGATTTGCCTGCATCCAAGGTCAACTCCTGCTTCCAAGATACCGGAGAACGCATAATAACATCTGCTGCCAAAGTCTTTGTAGCTTGCAATTTGGACTTCATATCAAGCAATTGGCGCAGTTGTTCATTTTCCGCCTTTAAACTTTCCGCCTCATTTGATTTAACTTCTAATTGGTAAATCTGTTTCTTCAAACTTTCATTTTCATTATAAGTTCGTGTCAAATGAGCCAAATCTGATTTGACAGAATCAAACCACTGAAACGGTTTTTGCACAACCCTATCAACCAATGAGATTCCATCTCCTAATTTTGTCACAATTGTACTTGAATAAGTCTCGCTAAGAGAGCTGACACAAGCAGAACAGTGACAAAAACAATAATGACATATTTTGATTTTTTAAAACGGTTCATATCCCTACCTTTATATCAAAAACTGTTACAGTAACTTTTTATCAATTCCTGAAAGCTACTAAGATTTTAAGAAAAATAAGCAACAACCAAGTACGATAATAACCAGAATAGTCAGCGTATCCTTTCGAGTCCATTTCAGTTGTCGGTATTGACTTCTGCCTTTTCCCCCCTGATAACCACGCGCTTCCATAGCAATAGCCAAGGAATCCGCACGTTTTAAACTTGTCGCAAAAAGAGGAATCAAAATGGGAATCATAGCCTTCACCTTTTGAACAATGCTTCCTTCACCAAAATCCACTCCACGCGCTTTCTGCGCATTCATAATCCGCGTCGTATCATCCATTAAGGTCGGAACAAAACGCAAACTCATGGACAGCATTAATCCAATTTCATGAACTGGAACTTTCACACGCTTTAAAGGTGCTAATAAAGCTTCGACAGCTGATGCCAAACTTAAGGGCATGGTCGTTAAGGTTAACAAAGTTGAAAAGAAAATAATCAATACAAAGCGACAAAAAATAATCCCAGCTTGTTGCAAAGCATAATCCGTGATTCTCACAAATGAAAACTCAAATAAAACATTCCCATTAGAAATGAAAAATAGTTGAAAAATAGTTGTGAAGGCAATCAAGAAAAACATAGACTTCAAGCCCTGAATAAACAATGAAAGAGATACTCCTGACAAGGCAATAAAAATCCCTGTCGCTATAAAAAGAATTAGATTCGTTAAGGGATTATTAGCCCAAAAAACGATCAAAATCAGTAGCATCATAGCCAGTAATTTGCTACGTGGATCCAACCGGTGAATAATCGAATCCCCTGGGATATAACGCCCCAAAATCATACTATCCATTTAGCGACTCCTTGAACTCCTCTATCTTAATCGGTAATCGTTTAAATGACACGCCTCTATCAGCCAATCGTTTACAAAAGGCCGTAATTTTAGGTACTCCCAACTGCACTTCTTCCATAAAGACAACATCTTGAAAGACATCACTTGGTTTACCACCCTTAACTAAATGTCCCTTTTCCATCACATAGACTTGATTTGCATATTCAGCAACATCATCCATCAAATGCGTTACCAAGACAATGGTCATCCCTGACTGGTGGAGTTTTTTGAACAAATTCATCAGCTCTTTTCTTCCCAGGGGATCTAGGCCTGCTGTGGGCTCATCTAAGACTAATATGGCTGGTTCCATGGCAAGTATGCCTGCAATGGCGACACGCCTCATTTGGCCACCTGATAGCTCAAACGGACTACGATTATAAAGTGATTCATCAATTCCAACCAGATCCAGTTTCTCACGAGCAATCTGCTCCGCATCTTCTTCAGAAACTCCAAAATTTTGCGGTCCAAAAGCAACGTCTTTCAAAACCGTTTCTTCAAAAATCTGATTTTCAGCAAACTGAAATACCAAGCCAACCTGTTTTCTAATTTGACGAATATCTTTATTTTTAGAAGTCGAGGTGATTAAGGTATCAAAAACTCGTACACTTCCTTGACTTGGCACCAATAAACCATTTAAAAGTTGTAAAATAGTCGATTTGCCGCTACCTGTGTGCCCAATTAAAGCCGTATAAGAACCATCTTCAATCGTCAAGGAAACATCCGACAAAGCTGTTGAGGCTAAGGGAGTCCCTTCTTGATACGTAAAACTCACATTTTCTAGAGCAATTCCCATAGCTTATCCTCTAGCTCACTTTCTGTCAAATAATTTTCAGGCAAATCATAGCCATTCTGGCTCAAAGAATATTTTAATTGATTAGCAAAAGGATCGTCTAATCCAATTTGATCCAAATCATTTCGAGAGAAAAGCTCCCTTGGACTACTAGTTGATTCAATTGACCCTTTTTTCATGATCAACACACGATCACTCATGGCAACTTCTTCCAAATCATGTGTAATGGAAATGACCGTCATATCATAGTCTTTTCGAATTCCTTTTACTGTCTCAATTAGTTCTCTACGTCCCTCAGGATCCAACATACTCGTTGCTTCATCTAAGATTAAAATAGCTGGTCTTAGGGCTACAACACCAGCAATAGCCACACGTTGCTTTTGGCCACCTGATAGACGCGCTGGTTCTCTCTTTTTAAAGTCCAACATGCCAACCAAATCCAGAGCTTCTTCCACTCTCTTTTTCATTTCTTGACGAGAAAGTCCCTGATTTTCCAAACCAAAGGCAACATCATCTTCAACAGTCGCTCCAACAAATTGATTGTCTGGATTTTGAAAAACCATACCGATTTGACGACGTATATTCCAAACATTTTCCTCAGTCAGCCGTTGGCCATCAATTACAATCTCTCCGGATTCTGCTTCCAGTAAGCCATCAATTAAGCGAACCGTCGTTGATTTACCACTACCATTATGCCCTACAATCGAAAGCCATTCTCCACGTTTCACGTGAAACGTAATATCCTTCACATCATAGTATTCCTGACTTTCCTTATAACGAAAAGAAAGATTTTTTACATCAACTACTGATTTCATTTCGAACCAAATGTCCCTTTAAATACATAGGCACTACCCTTGAAATAATCATAGCCAGAGTAGATAGTGAAAAACAAGGCTACATAAAGTAGAATTTGACCAAGAAAAATCCAATGTAATAGCAAGAAAATAATCGCAAACATCTGGCTGAAAGTTTTAATTTTTCCAGGCATTGCTGCTGCTAAAACTGTCCCACCAGTTTCAACCAATAAAAGCCTTAAACCTGTCACAGCCAACTCACGACAGATGATCACTGCAACAATCCAAGCTGGAGCCATACTTAACTCAATCAGCATAATAAAAGCAGACATAACTAGTAACTTATCCGCCATAGGATCTGCAAATTTGCCAAAATTACTGACCACATTCCATTTACGAGCTAAATATCCATCTAAATAGTCGGTAATACTGGCAATAGCAAATATAATAGCTGCTACTATATGACTTTCTAGCGAATTTCCTATCGTTAAAATAAAGATAAAAATAGGTATAAAGAGAATTCGACCTATTGTCAAGAGATTGGGAATTTGTTCTTTTTTCATTCGTTTTTCCTTAATTTCTAGTAAAGGTTACAGTTATTTGTCCAGTTTGAGCTGTTAATTTCGATAAATCAACAGTCTGATTATCTACTGTTAAAGCAACACCTTTGACAACACCTAAAGTAATGGTCACAGGATTTTTTGTTGAAACTGTTGTTTCTGCACTTTTATTATCCGGTGATAAGGTCACACCACCCTCAAGCTCACTTTCTGAAACACTAACCCAACTTCTAGCATCTGAAACCGATAATTGCAATTTTGCGGTTTCCTTACTTGTTTTATAAGCGATTTCTACATAATTTCCTTCACCTGATACACTTATAACTGGTTCAATATTCGAAGAGCTACTTGATGAACCACTACTAGTTGAAGATGGAGTTGCAGAACTAGTCGAGCTTGTTGCTTGGACTACACTATAACTAGACGCAGATGAACGCTCCGGTTGAGTCTGAATATAATTCCAAACATAATAAGTCACAAAAATGACAATCGATAGGGCAAAGAGTATAAAATAAAATAAAGGTAAAAATGATGTCTTATTTTTCTTACTTGAACGTCTCCTACCTGTCAACTCCTCTTCATCAACATCTACTTCCTCATAAGTAATCATGCTCCCAGAATCATAAGCATCCAAGACAATTCTCTCATCAAGTTCAACTGCCCACGCATACTTTCTCAAAAAAGAACGAGTATAAAATTGACTAGGAAGTTGATCAAAATCATCAGCTTCCATTGCTTCCAACATATCCAACTGAATTTCTGTTTTTTTATGTAATTCTTCTAAAGTCAACCCTTGGTTGGTTCTAGCTAAACGTAAAACCTCACCAATTGTTTTTTTCCTCATACTTCTCATTCCTTCTTTCTAGTATCGATTATGATAGGTTTCTACGATGGGAATATTGTAAAATCAACTATGTCACCATCATCTATTAAATGATGTCCAGCATCAAGGACATCCTCTAAAGTAATTTCCTGTAAAATTTTCGGCAAATCAAAGATTGTCTCACCTTGTCCAAAAGCATCATATTGCATTGCAATAAATTCAAGAGAGTTCATGCTACTGAAAAATTCTCCAAACATTTCTCTTTTTATAATATCTAAATGATCCTCTGTAATATCTGAATCCTTTGTAAAATTACGAATAGCCTTCCTAAACTGATGAGATAAAGCAACTGGCTCTTTTGTATCCATTGTCAACATAACAAAATGAAAGCGACTTGTTACTTCAACTTCCAGAGATAAGGACGCATCAATTTTACCTGATTCATATAATTTCTGAAAACGATCCGAAGTCCAACCAAACATCATTGCAAACAATAATTTTAATAAAATATGATATCGATAGCAATCCGCTTCAGCAACTTCTCGCTTACCTCTAACTCCAATCGCTAGTTTGGGAGAAGATACTTCCATTCTCATACTGTCTGTTTGCTTTACATCTTGTAAAACAAGCTTTTCTCTTGCCACTTCCTTAACATCTAAATCTTCCAGTTCTTTTCTTTCAAAGTAGTCCTGTACTTGATCCACATCAAAATTACCAACTAAAAACAGAGACATGTTTACAGGTTTGTAAAATCTTGTAAAATTTTCTTGCAAATTAGTTAGATTGATTTGGGAAATGGACTCCTCACTGCCAACTATATCCGTTGCTAAAGGTGTGCCTGGATACAAATTCGCTAAAGTTGAAAAGAATAAACACGAATCTGGATCATCTTGATACATTTCTCGTTCTTGCTGGATAATATCCTGCTCTCTTAAAATGGAACCTTCAGTATAGTGTGCTGATGTTACCAATTCATCAAGTAAGTCTAAATTGTCTAAAAAATGATCCGTTGCTGAAAAAAGATAACTTGTTTTTGTAAAGCTTGTAAAGGCATTACTATCTGCACCTAGACTCGTAAAAGCCGACATCAAATCGCTAGCATCTTCTCTCTCAAACAATTTATGTTCAAGAAAATGAGCAATTCCTTCAGGATATTGTTTTACATATCCGTCAACTTCTGTGACAAGCGTATCTACCGAACCAAACTGTACAGTTACACTCCCGTAAACCTCTTTAAATTCCTTTTTAGGCAAAAGAGCAACTGTCAATCCGTTTGCTAAACGAGTTCGATAAACCATTTCTTTTACAGCTGGATAGTACTTCTCTCCAAAAACAACCTTTGTCATTCTATTCCTTCCATAAAGTAAATCGCCTGTAGTTTGACATTATTAGCTGCTCTACAAATAGCATCTTTGTCAACTTGCTCGAGTTTTGCAATCCAATCTTTAAAGTCTGCTGAAGATTTTCCAAGTAAGGCATTTTGATAAGCACGTTCAATCAATGAACTTTGATTATCTTGAGAAAGTAACAGAGACCGACGAATCATTTCCTTGGTCTGCTCTAGCTCAAGCTCTGTAAAATAACCTTTTTTTAAATCAAGCAGTTGATTATTCATCATTTTACGAGCCTGGTTCCGATTTTCTCGATCGATACCAGCATACATCCTCAAGAATCCACTAAATAAATCAAGCTGACTTGAAATAGTATAAGCCAATCCAGCATTTTCACGGACATTCGTAAATAGTTTAGAGTGAGCAAATCCACCAAGTAAACCATTCATTACAATCATGGGTAAATGTTGCTCATCACCATATTCAGAAGGGCAATGATAACCTAATTCCAAAATGGATTGTCCCACATTTTTCCGAACCATACCTTCTTGTAGGATATTGGAATAAGGTTGACAATACTGAACCTTCACATCTCCTTTTCGACCTTTAAAGGCAAATGATTCTAATACATTTTGAATTTCGACCTCATTAAAATCACCTAGGAAAAAGAAATCTATTCGATCATTGGCCAAAAATTCTTGGAAACAAGAATAAGAACTTTGTGGATTTTCAGCTAAAATACGATTTCGTAAATCACTATATTCCAATTTGAGACGTTCATCATAAAAAAACAACTTATCTAATTCTTTATGTGAAAAATAAAAAGAATCATCCATATCAGCTGCTAAACTTGCTAGCAATTGTTTTTTCTCAATTTCAAATAAAGCCGAATCAAACCCATTATCAACTACTACGGGTGAAAAAAGAGTTTCTTTTACAAGTTCCAAAACCTGAGAAGTTAGCACATTTTTCCTACTTAAAAACTCATCACGAACATAGGTAAATATCAATTCTACAATATGACTTTGTCCTCTTCTGAAACAATTGGTTGACATATCTGTACCGTATAGACTGGCCAAGTGTCTTCTCAAATCTTGAGAAGTGGGATACATCTGATTAGCAGTCTCTAGCATACTCGCACTCAACATGCGACCTGCAATCGTATCGAGGGATAATGGAGCGGTAAAACGCACGGTAATTTTGTTCGTTTTAAACTTTTTTGATTGGATAAAATGTGTTGAAATTCCATGCACTAACTCCATGATTTACCTCCTTATATACAGACTTCTATTATATCACGAAAAACTGAAATTTTCTTGTTCTCTGTAACACTTTTGAAATAAAAATCGCTTACATTATTCCTTGTTTCTCTCACTATTTTTAGGAAAATATGGTATAATACCAAAGATTGAGGTGAATTATGGAATACAAATTATTTGAAGAATTTATTACCCTCCAAGCACTACTCAAAGAACTTGGAATTACACATAGCGGAGGAGCTATCAAATCATTTCTCTCTGAACATTCTGTTTACTTTAATGGGGAATTAGAGAATCGTCGTGGTAAAAAACTTCGTATTGGTGATAAAGTTGACATCCCTGACATGAATATTGACATCTTGTTGACACAACCTACTTCTGAAGAACAGGATGAATACCAAGATGATAAAGTTGAAAAAGAACGAATCGCTAAACTTGTCAAGGAGATGAATAAGGGAGTAAAAAAAGACAACTCTAAACCTACTTCATCACCAAAAAGAAAACAAGCTCCACGATTCCCTGGTAGATAATCATGTGGCTACAACACCTATCTCTCAAAACTTTTCGTAACTACAAAGAGACGAAAATAGACTTTAATCCTAAATTAAATGTCTTTTTAGGACGCAATGCACAAGGTAAAACAAATATGTTAGAGGCTATCTATTTTTTAGCCTTAACACGCAGTCATCGAACTCGAACAGATAAAAATCTCATTCATTTTGATGAGGAACAGCTTCATCTTTCAGGTCTTGTTCAGAAAAAAACTGGATCCATTCCTCTCGAAATCGAACTAACACAAAAAGGGCGTGTGACAAAAGTGAATCACTTAAAACAGGCACGACTTTCAGATTATGTCGGACACATGAATGTTGTCTTATTTGCTCCTGAAGATTTACAACTAATTAAAGGAGCACCTTCAATTCGACGAAAATTTATTGATATGGAGCTTGGACAAATTAAGCCAATCTATTTATCAGATTTAACCAATTATAACCACATCCTTAAACAAAGAAATACCTATCTAAAATCAACTCAAACAATAGATGAAACATTCCTTTCAGTCTTAGATGATCAGCTAGTTGATTATGGATGTCGTGTAATGAATCACCGCTTAGATTTCATAAAAAAACTAGAATCATTTGGTCGTAAGAAACATTTTGAACTCTCTAATCAGATTGAAGAGTTGTCAATAGCCTATCGATCTTCTGTCAAGATAGCTGACAAAGAAAACTTATCAGAATCTTTCAAAATTGCTTTAGAAAAAAGTAGGTCCAGAGATTTATTTAAAAAGAATACCGGTGTTGGTCCTCATCGAGATGACATTTCTTTTTATATAAATGGGATGGATGCTAGTTTCGGAAGTCAAGGTCAACATCGTAGTCTCGTCCTTTCTATAAAATTAGCAGAAATCGAGTTGATGGAAAGTATTACTACAGAATCTCCAATATTACTACTTGACGATGTCATGAGTGAACTTGACAACACTAGACAGTTAAAATTATTAGAAACGATTTCTCAGTCAATCCAAACCTTTATCACAACAACAAGCTTAGATCATCTTCAAAATCTGCCAGAAAATCTAAGTATCTTTACTATTCAGGATGGTAAAGTTGCTGTAAATCAAAATTGACAACATCGTAAAAGAACTCCTGTTTTCACAGGAGTTCTTTTCATTGTTTTTTACATAGAATAATTTGGTGCCTCATTCGTAATTTGTACATCATGAGGATGGCTCTCTTTCAAACCAGCACCAGACATTTCAATAAATTGAGCGTTATCGTGTAGTTCCTTAAGGTTAGCTGCACCACAGTAACCCATACCAGAGCGAATACCACCAATCATTTGGAAGACAATATCAGCTGCCGCTCCTTTATAAGCAACACGACCTTCAATTCCTTCTGGAACAAGTTTGTTTGCTTCATTGACAGAGCCTTGGAAGTAACGATCGCTTGAACCTTTCTTCATGGCAGCGATTGATCCCATACCACGGTAAGTTTTGAATTTACGTCCTTGGAAGATTTCAGTTTCGCCTGGAGCTTCATCAGTTCCAGCAAACATAGATCCAAGCATAACAGCATTTCCACCAGCCGCAAGTGCTTTTACAATATCTCCAGAATACTTGATTCCACCGTCAGCAATAATCGTTCTACCATATTCACGCGCAACAGCTGCAGCATCGTAGATAGCTGTTACTTGCGGAACACCAACACCAGCAATCACACGAGTAGTACAGATTGAACCTGGTCCAATCCCAACCTTGACAACATCTACACCTGCTTCGTAAAGTGCGCGCGCTCCCTCAGCAGTAGCAATATTACCAGCAATCAAAGTACGATCTGGGAAGTGAGCACGAATCTCAGCAATTTTACGCAAGACACCTGCAGAATGACCATGTGCAGTATCAATAACAATCGCATCCGCTCCTGCCTCAAAAAGAGCCTCTGCACGTTCAAATGTATCTGAAGTAACACCTACTGCACCTGCAACTAGAAGACGACCAAACTCATCTTTAGCAGCATTTGGAAACTCAATAACTTTTTCAATATCTTTGATAGTAATCAAACCAGAAAGACGACCTTCTTCATCTACCAAAGGAAGCTTTTCAATACGGTGTTCTTGAAGAATACTCTCAGCTGTTGCAAGATCTGTACCCACAGGAGCAGTAACAAGATTTTCACTTGTCATATGATTTGAGATTGGTTGGTTATAGTCTGAAATAAAACGAAGATCTCGGTTTGTCAAAATACCAACCAATTTACGATTCTCAAGTGTTTCAACAACTGGAACACCACTGATGCGGTAACGACCCATAAGTTCATCTGCTTCAGCAATTGTATGTTCAGGCGTCAAGAAGAACGGATCAATAATAACTCCATTTTCAGAACGTTTTACCTTACGAACCTCTTCTGCTTGTTGAACAATTGACATGTTTTTATGGATAACTCCGAGACCGCCTGCACGAGCAATAGCAATGGCCATTTGACTCTCTGTAACTGTGTCCATGGCAGCGGTAATAATTGGGATATTTAAAGTCAAATTATCTGCCAATTTAGTTGTTAAATCTGCATCGTTAGGCAACACATGACTTTCAGCTGGAATAAGCAATACATCATCAAAGGTAAAACCTTTTTTCAAAAATTTAGTGTCCCAATTAGACATTCGAAGTTTCCTCTTTTCTTTCTTTTTGAGCTTGACTCTTTTTATATTGTATCTATCATACCATTCTATAAAAATTTGTCAAATGTTACAGGGGTAAATAAAAAACTATCTTTTCTTCGAGATAGAAATGATAGTTTCTTGTAAAATAAACTTAGTTAAAGTAATGAAGTCCCATTGCTCCTTTAACCTCAGATAGGGTTTGACCTGCAACTTCACGCGCTCTTTCACTACCTTTTTGAAGCATATTATAAACTTCTCCCATATCCTTAGCAAATTCAATACGGCGCTCACGAATAGGACCAAGTTCACGTTCTAATATTTCAAGTAGATAACGCTTGGTCTTCACATCACCAAGACCACCTCGTTGATAATGTTCTTTCATGTCAGCAATTTCTTGAGCATCTTCTGGACGACCAAAAACATCTAGATAATGGAAAACCATATTTCCTTCAATTTTACCTGGATCCTCAACGCGGATATGATCTGGATCTGTATACATACTCATTACTTTTTTACGCAAAGTATCCGCATCATCAGCTAAATAAATACCATTATTGAGTGATTTAGACATTTTAGCATTTCCATCTAAACCAGGCAAACGCCCTGCTCTCTCATTTTCTGGATAAATACCTTCCGGCTCTACCAAGACATCACAGTTATATGCATTATTAAAAGAACGAACAATTTCACGAGTTTGCTCAATCATTGGTTTCTGATCTGTCCCAACAGGAACATAATTAGCCTTGAAAGCTGTGATGTCAGCTGCTTGAGCTATTGGATAGACCAAGAATCCTGTCGGAATACTTTCTCCAAATCCTTTCTGAGCAATTTCTGTCTTGACAGTTGGATTACGCTCCAGACGTGCTAATGAAACCAGATTCATATAATACATAGACAACTCAGCCAACTCTGGAATCTGGCTTTGAATAAAAATAGTTGACTTACTTGGATCCAATCCAACTGCAAGGTAATCCAAAGCCACATTTCCAATAGACTCTACAATAGTTTGAGGATCTTTGGCATGATCTGTCAAGGCTTGTTGGTCAGCCAAGAACACAAACATATCATACTTATCCTCTTCCTGTAATAATACTCGATTTTTGAGACTTCCAACATAATGTCCAATATGCAATTTTCCTGTTGGACGGTCTCCTGTTAAAATAGTGGGTTTAGTCATTTTGTTCTCCTTCGATATGGTCCCTTCAATTATAGCATTTTTTTAATGAAATAACCGCAATTTATCAAAATAAATCAACCTTGCTATTCACGGTTCTGTGTAAAGTATGCTGTAAATATAATTTACATAAAATTGACAGATAAAAATTTGAATATTTCCGTATTTTCTAGTAGAATAAATATATTACACATATAGGAGAAAAACATTGCTTACAGTATCTGATGTTTCACTACGTTTTAGTGATCGCAAACTTTTTGATGATGTCAATATCAAATTTACAGAAGGAAATACTTACGGATTAATTGGTGCTAATGGTGCCGGAAAATCTACCTTTTTAAAAATTTTAGCCGGAGATATCGAACCTACTACTGGTCACATCTCTCTTGGTCCAGATGAACGTCTCTCTGTTCTTCGTCAAAATCACTTTGACTATGAAGACGAACGTGCCATTGATGTCGTTATTATGGGAAATGAAAAACTTTATAGTATCATGAAGGAGAAAGATGCTATCTACATGAAAGAAGATTTCTCAGATGAGGATGGAGTGCGTGCTGCCGAACTCGAAGGAGAGTTTGCTGAGCTTGGGGGCTGGGAAGCAGAAAGTGAAGCCTCTCAACTACTTCAAAACCTAAACATTCCAGAAGAATTGCACTATCAAAACATGAGCGAATTGGCCAACGGTGAAAAAGTAAAAGTTCTCCTAGCCAAAGCACTTTTCGGTAAACCTGATGTTCTTCTGTTGGATGAGCCTACCAATGGTTTAGATATCCAATCAATTACATGGCTAGAAGACTTCTTGATTGATTTTGATAACACCGTTATTGTTGTATCCCATGACCGTCACTTCTTAAACAAAGTATGTACTCACATGGCCGACCTTGACTTCGGAAAAATCAAACTCTATGTCGGAAACTACGACTTCTGGAAGGAATCTTCTGAGCTTGCTGCTAAATTGCTAGCAGACCGTAATGCTAAAGCAGAAGAAAAAATTAAGCAATTGCAAGAGTTCGTTGCTCGTTTCTCTGCTAATGCTTCTAAATCAAGACAAGCAACATCACGTAAGAAAATGCTTGATAAGATTGAACTTGAAGAAATTGTACCATCTAGTCGTAAATATCCATTTATCAACTTTAAAGCGGAACGTGAGATTGGTAATGATCTCTTGACAGTAGAAAATCTAACTGTAAAGATTGATGGTGAGACTATTTTAGATAATATCAGCTTTATCTTACGTCCAGGTGATAAGACAGCGCTTATTGGGCAAAATGACATCCAAACGACTGCATTAATTCGTGCAATCATGGGAGACATTGACTATGAAGGAACTGTCAAGTGGGGAGTTACTACTAGCCGTTCTTACTTGCCAAAAGATAACTCGGCAGATTTTGCAGGAGGAGAGTCAATCCTTGACTGGTTGCGTCAATTCGCAAGTAAAGAAGAAGATGACAATACTTTCCTACGTGGCTTCCTCGGCCGTATGCTCTTCTCTGGAGATGAGGTTAACAAACCTGTAAACGTCTTGTCAGGGGGAGAAAAAGTCCGTGTCATGCTTTCAAAACTCATGCTCTTAAAATCAAATGTCCTTGTACTTGATGATCCAACCAATCACTTGGACTTGGAATCTATCTCAAGCTTGAATGATGGATTGAAAAACTTTAAAGAATCAATCATCTTTGCCAGCCATGACCACGAGTTTATTCAAACTCTAGCTAACCATATCATTGTCTTGTCTAAAAATGGCGTCATTGACCGTATCGATGAAACCTATGATGAATTCCTAGAAAATGCAGAAGTACAAGCAAAAGTTAAAGAACTTTGGAAAGACTAAATAAAACTTCAAAACTCAGTTGGGTTAACCAGCTGAGTTTTCTAACATTTTATGAGGTAACATGAAATTATTTTTTAAAACATATTGGACCTATTTTATTTCTTTCATCATTCCCATAATCATTATGATAGGAGTATATCTATCTCAAGGTATCTACTGGAATAGTGATACATCTCCACTATTGGGAGATGGCTTTCATCAATACGTTATTTTTGATGTAGCTCTAAGAAATATCCTACACGGAAATGGTAGTTTGTTCTACACCTTTACAAGTGGCCTCGGATTGAATTTCTATGCCTTATCTAGTTATTACTTGGGGAGTTTCCTTTCACCTCTAGTTTACTTTTTTAATCTGTCGAATATGCCAGATGCTGTCTATCTGACAACTCTCTTAAAATTTGGATTGATTGGACTGTCAACTTACTTTAGTTTAAACAAATTATTTCAATCGATTCCTAAGCCTTTAAAACTAGCTTTATCTACTTCCTATGCTCTGATGAGTTTCACAGCTAGTCAATTAGAGATAAAAACCTGGCTAGATGTTTTTATCTTGATTCCTTTAATTATAACTGGTTTACAGCTACTTGTCACTGAAAAGAAATTCCTATTGTACTTTACAAGTCTGTCAATCTTATTTATACAAAACTATTATTTTGGCTATATGACAGTATTGTTTCTTATTTTCTGGTATCTCTGTCAAATTTCTTGGGACTTTAAAACTCGAAAATCATCTTTTCTTGATTTCATAATCACCTCCGTTTTAGCTGGTATGGCTAGTTTGATTCTGACTCTTCCTACTCTATTTGATTTACAGACACATGGAGAAAAATTAACTGAAGTTACAAAGTTTCAAACTGAAAGTAGCTGGTATCTCGATCTCTTTGCTAAGCAATTCATTGGTTCCTTTGACACAACAAAGTATGGGGCCATCCCAATGATTTTTGTTGGACTACTTCCCTTTATTTTGACCATTTTATTTTTTACGCTGAAATCCATTAAGTTTCACGTGAAACTTATCTATGCAATCTTCTTTGCATTTCTAATTGCTAGCTTTTATATAGAAGCTCTTAATTTATTTTGGCAAGGCATGCATACTCCAAACATGTTTTTACATCGCTATGCTTGGATTTTCTCTACCTTGTTAATTTACACAGCAGCAGAAGTCTTAAATCGTCTGAAAGAAATTAAAATCTGGAATTTTTTAGTTTCACTTTTTCTTCTAATAACAGGATTTTTAGCTACCATCTATCTAAAATCGCATTATTCTTTTTTAACAGATTTGAATATTCTACTGACTCTTGAATTTTTAATTGTCTATTCTCTTTTACTCCTTGCAGTTATCAAAAAGTTTATCTCTGTAAATCTATTTGCCATTCTAATTTCTTTATTTATAATGGTTGAAATAAGTTTAAATGCTTCATCTCAAATAGACGGAATTGCTAAAGAATGGGGTTTTGCTTCTCGAAGCTCATATAGTCGAGATATCCCAGCTATGGAATCTTTCTCAACATATACTGGAAATCAATTTACTCGTACTGAAAAACTACAAACTCAGACAGGAAATGACAGTATGAAATTCAACTACAATGGAATATCTCAATTTTCATCTGTTCGAAATCGTTCAGCAAGCTCTACTTTGGATAAACTTGGGTTTAAATCCTCTGGGACTAATCTCAATCTCCGCTATGCAAATAATAGTATTTTGGTTGATAGTTTATTTGGTATCCAGTACAATATATCAGACAGTCCTATTGATAAGTATGGTTTCCAAGATGTATATCAAAAAGATAATCTTACCCTATATGAAAATCAATACTCTCTTCCGATTGCATTTGCTAGTCAATCTATTTACAATGATGTCAAGTTCAATGAACATACTTTAGATAATCAAGCCTCGTTTTTAAATCAACTTGCTAACGTCGATTTTGATTATTTTTCTCCAATCCCTTATGAAAAAACTGAAAATACTAATGATTTGATTAGTGTTATCAGTTCTTCAAATGAGGATGCATCAATCCAGTATCAAATTCAAGTTCCAGAAAACAGCCAAGTTTATCTTTCTTTCACAAACCTTCACTTTTCTAATGACAAACAAAAGAAGGTTGACATCCTTGTAAATGGAGAAAAGAAAACTTTTACAACTGATAATGTCTTCTCCTTCTTTAATCTAGGCTATACAAAAGAGAAAAAAACTTTCAATATCAATGTTAGTTTCCCTGGAAATTCACAAGTATCATTTGAATCTCCCACCTTCTATCGTTTAGATACCAAAACTTTCACCGAGGCAATTCAAAAAATTAAAGAACAACCTGTCACAGTATCAACTTCTAAAAACAAGGTTTTTGCTACATATGATGTTAAACAAGATACGTCCATTTTCTTCACCATTCCTTATGACAAAGGTTGGTCTGCCTACAAAGATGGTAAGAAAATAGAAATTAAACAAGCTCAAATTGGTTTTATGAAAGTTGATATTCCTAAAGGGAAAGGAACTATTACACTTTCCTTTATTCCCAATGGTTTTATTACTGGAGCAATTTGTTCTTTTACTTCTCTCTTACTATTTGGAACCTATAATCACAGACGAAAGTCATCTAAGGCATAAAAAATCGACCAATTAATCGGTCGATTTTTTTAATCTTCTTCCATTTTCTTAGGTTGATAGGCTAGCATACCTAAACCAATAAATAGAGCTAGTATCACGACAAGGAAAACGACTTGATGATGAATATTTCCTGTCATAGAAATTGTTTGTCGTAACCCCGAAACTGAATAACTCATTGGTAACCAGGGATTAATAGCTCTAAAGAAATCATTTGTCAAGGCAAGTGGATAAGTACCTGCACTTGATGCTAACTGTAATAAAAGCAAGATAAGAGAAAAGAAAGCTCCTATACGGCTATTCCATGTTGTTAAAGTGGTCACCATGGACATGAATACTAAACTTGTTAGGATAATGAGAATAAATGTTCTCATTTCATGATTAGCAGTTAAACCAATAAGATGAACTCCTCCATATACCAAAATTCCTGCCAAAACAGCTATAATACCATTTATTTCAGCTCGAGATTTCAACCAAGCCCAACGGCTCTCTGGATGACGTCCTGAAGGTAGCTTCGCAAAGATCATATTCGTTGATATTGCTGCAACAAAGAGAGCAACTGATATCATATAAGGAGCCATTGCAATTCCATTTACAGGAACTTGATCATTGTCTGTTTTGGAAAGACTGAGAGGATTTGACAAAATCTCTGCATTTTGAGATTCCGTAAATGCTGATTTGAGTTGTTCACTAGCATTACTTAGTCCTTGTCCTAAAGAAGCAACTCCTGTCTGTAAACCTTCCAATCCAGAAGTTAACTTTGTTCCACCTTCTGATAGTTTCCCAGCTCCATCTGCCAATTTATTAGCTCCACTTTCTAATTGAGAAGCACCTAAAATTAACTGACTGGATTTGTCAGCGAGTTGGCTAGAGCCTGACTGCAATTTATCAACTCCTGCTATCAATTCTTGACTCTTTTGATTCAATTGGTTAGAGCCAGTTGATAATTTTTCAATACCAGACACTAATTCTGGAGTTTTTTCAACTAATTGACCAACTCCTGCTGTCAAGTTAGAAGATTTTTGTGTCAAGGTAGTTGAGCCTGAAACTAATTGGTTCAAACTACCTGTCAAGGTGGAATTCTTTTCACTTAGTTGACTTGCGCCTTGAGAAACTTTATCAACACCTGCAGTATATGCATTTACACCCGATGTAATCGACTGACTAGCAGGAACTAATTTACTCGTCACTGCTCCCTGTATTTCTGTTAATCCACTTGACAATCCTGTCAAAGAAGTAGAAGCAATAGGTAATACTTGATTAGCTTGATTTTTTAATGTCGAAAGATTTGAAGATTGATTTTGTAAGTTTTCTAAACTTCCCTGTAAACCTTGTACTAAAGCTATAATTGACTGAGCCGATTGAATACTATCAGTCGAATTTTGAGATACAGAAGCACTTATTTCAGCTTGTTGCTCACTTGTCAATGATTGATAAGCTACTGTTGATTGAATATTTGCTAATGTAGTCGCTTTATCAGACTGAGCACTTGCTAACATTTGATTAGAAAGAGATACTATACTTGATAAAACAGAATCTAATTGTTTTGTATCTCCAACATCAATATTTTGAATGGCTTGATTTAACTGATTTAGACCAGAAGATAATTGATTAATTTGATCTTTTTGCTCAGACGAAGCATCTAACTTGCTAGAAAGTTGTTGAATTCCTTCACTTAATTGCTCCACACCCATTCGAAGTGTAGCTGATTGATTAGATAACTGATTAGCACCTGTTGCAAGATTTCCCACTCCGTTTGTATAGGCACTAACACCAGATGAAAATTGATTAAGACCAGCATTGAGCTTAGAAACACCGCCAGTATAAGATTCTACACCAGTATATAATTGATTAATTCCCCTCACTAATTCAGGGCTTTTAGAAGATAATTGACCTAACCCACTATCTAATTGACTCACTGCACCAGTATATGTAACTAAACCACTATTAAAATTCCCTAAGCCAAGATGAAGTTGTTCAACACCAGAAACATAAGAGGATAATCCTCTAGTAAACTGTTCCGTTCCATTTGAAAATGTTAAACTTGAATCTGCTAAAGAGTGTAGGTTAGTAGTTAATATTTGACTTCCTGTCACTAACTGATTCGCTCCATCAGTTAATTTTTCACTACCTGAAGCTGCTTGACTCATGCCATCCTTTAAATCGATCATTTTGTTAAATAAAGCTTTGGTATAGGTCTCGGTTACATTGGTAGAAACATTCTGCTTTAATTGTGTCATTGCAGAATCACTCATCTTACTTGCAATAAAGCTATGACCACTTGAAGTCTGATAATCGATTTGCATTTGCTCTGGGTGATCCGTTAGAATAGAAGCTGCTTTTTCAGATAGATCACTTGGTAAAGTTACTACCATATAGTAATCGCCATTTTCTAACCCCTTCTTACCTTCCTCTTCATTTACAAAATGAAAATCCAAGGTTTTATTTTCTTTTAAATTGGACACCATGTCTTTTCCTATAGACATGCTATTACCATTATAGGAAGCCTCTTTATCATTATTGACAACTGCCACAGGTAAGTCAGATAATTTCCCATATGGATCCCACATTGAGGATAAAAATATGATATTGTATAGAGCTGGAATAAGAGAAATTCCTATCATGACAATAATAAAGGTTGGTTTTTTAAAAATTGCTTTCCATTCTTTAAACATAGTTTCTCCTTTTTTAAACACATTGTCTAAAATTTTGATATAATAGATTATACATTAAAAAATCTAAATTACAAGATAAAAAATCCATTTTTAGACACATAGTCTAATTTGTTTACAAGGAGGAAATATGAAAGAAAGTAATAAACGCTTAAAAACAAAACAAACTATTGAAAATGCTATGGTAGAATTACTAATGGAACAACCATTTGATCAAATTTCTACTGTCAGGCTAGCAGAAAAAGCCGGAATTAGCCGTTCCAGCTTCTATACTCACTATAAGGATAAGTATGATATGATTGAGCATTATCAAAGCAAGCTATTTCATACATTTGAATATATTTTTCAAAAACATGCTCATCACAAAAGAGATGCTATTTTAGAAGTATTTGAATATCTAGAGTCAGAACCACTTCTAGCTGCTCTTCTTTCTGAAAACGGTACCAAAGAAATCCAAAATTTCTTACGAAATAAACTTCATATCATGCTCAGTACAGATTTACAGAAGCGATTTATGCAACTAAATCTCAATACAACTGAATTAGAATACAGTAGCATCTATCTAACTCACGCACTTTTTGGTGTCTGCCAAACTTGGATTGCACATGGAAAAAAAGAAAGTCCTCAAGAAATAACAGACTTCCTTATGAAAATGCTTGGTGATACAAATTGATACAAAAAAGGGAACAACACTGTGTTCCCTTTTATCTATACTCCGCCAGTAGGACTCGAACCTACGACATCATGATTAACAGTCATGCGCTACTACCAACTGAGCTATGGCGGATAAAATAGTCCGTACGGGATTCGAACCCGTGTTACCGCCGTGAAAAGGCGGTGTCTTAACCCCTTGACCAACGGACCTTCTATCTGTAGCAGATATAACCATTATATCAATTTCTTACTAATTGTCAATTACTTTTGAGATTTTTTCTCTAAAATATCTTTCAATTTTCTAATTTTTAATCTTGAAATAGGACAACGATGATCTTCATAGAAAACAATTTCTAGGTTTTTTCGATCAATTTCTCTGATATTGCCTATATTTACTAAAAATGACTTGTGAGGAGAATAAAATCGCTGAGTATGTTTGTCCTTTTCCTGAATATCCGTCATTGTACCATAAAATTCTTTTGCAAAATTCTTACCAATAATACGCAATTTATGAGAGACACCTGTCGTTTCAATATACAGAATGTCATGATAAGGAATTTTTAAATCATTTCCCTTGTAATTGTAGTCAAAATAATCTACCACATCTTCATTTTCAAGTAACATACTCTTCGTGTAGAAAATATTTTGCTCAATTCTCTTCTTAAATAACTCATCATTGATATCCTTATCAACAAAATCTAGGGCTGATACCTGGTATTTATAGGTTAGAGTCGCAAACTCTGATCGACTGGTAATAAAAACGATAATAGCATAAGGATTATGATGACGAATAAACTGAGCAACTTCAAACCCTTTTTTCTCAATTCCATGAATATCAATATCTAGAAAATAAAGCTGGTTTACTTCATCATTTTCGATATATTCCTTAAACTCACGAACTTTTCCCGTTGTCTTGTATGATATTGGAATATTCGATTCTTTCGAAATTTCATCCAATATTCTCTCTAGTCTAACTTGATGTTCAATAACATCTTCTAAAATTAAAACTTTCATTCAAATTCCCTCTTAAATCTAATGATTTGTCTAAACGTGCTATCTTCCATTTCTGTTTCTAAAATAATGTTATCATACTTGTCTAAAATTTCTTTAACATTATTAAGTCCTAGGCCTCTATTTCTTCCCTTAGTAGAAAAACCTAAGGTAAATAAATCCTCTGAAGGAGTCATAGTGATTTTACATGAATTCTGGATGACTATAACTGTTTCAACATCCATCTTAATAACTGCTACTTCCATTTGTTTTTTATAGCTATCAGCCGATCCTTCAACAGCATTGTTCAATAAAACACTCATAATACGAACTAAATCTAACAAGTCTATTGGTAATCTAGTGATTATATCTTTTACTTCCAGTGTAAACTCTACACCATTATTTCGAGCATAGACAATTGACTGAGCAACCAAACTTCGTAAAGCTGAATCTTCTATATTGTTTAAATCAAAGTAAGTGTACTTATCTGAACGCAATTTGTGATTTGCTTTGACCAAAACTTCATTGTAAACTCTGTCAATTTCCTGTAAATCACCACTGTCAATTGCCATCTGCATGCTGACAAGCATTCCAGCGTAGTCATGTCGAAACCCACGGATTTCATTATACAAGCCAACAATTTCGTCTGTATAATTCTGTAAATGTTTCTGTTCAAATTTCTTCTGCTTCAAAGCAATCTCTTTCTCCATTTGAACTTTATGAGAATTCATTGCAAAGAAGGTCAAAAGTAAAGAGATAAAGACGATAGATGATAAAATACTTCCAAAACTATTCAAATGTTTAATCGTACTTACCATATCTGAAACGAAAGATAAAATATGTAGCAGTAATAAAGCAAAAAATACTTTTTTCAAGAAAGGGTAAAGGTAATCTTTGTCAAAATAGTTTCGTTCTAAGTGAAAATAACGAATAATTGTTACGATAACAACATAAGTCAACGCTACTACAACTAAAAAGAATAGACTATGATATTGTAAGGCAGTATCATCTCCTATTATAGAGGATAAAGTTACGGATAGAAATGTATGAGTGCTATTATATAAAAGGGACAGTAGTAAACTTAAGAATACTCCTCTATACTTCTCATACTTTTTAATAAATCTAAAATATGAATACAATACTAAAGGAAATAAAAATTTTTCAATTCCTAATCCATCTAAGTATATAAAATAAAAGGAAAGTTCAAATACTGATTCTACTAAGAATGTATAACCACCAAAAAAGCATAGTTCTTTTATATTTATTTTATTTTTACATATTAAATAGTAACTTTTACTAATAATAAAAATATGTAATATCACAACTAATACTGCAAGAAAATCCATTCTTCCACTCCTTTATCTTCTTTTAAAGAAATTAAAGAAAATATTATGTGTTTGCCTTATCTCCCCACCTTTAATCTTTTGCAAGTCTTTTTCCTTCAAGGCTACAAACTGTTCCAATTTAACTGTGTTTTTCATAATAAAATCTCCTAAAATGTTTTTTCTTGTAAGCTAACTTACAAAAACTATTATACAAAATGGAATTTTGTTTTAGATAAAATTCTCTCAACTGTCATTTTTTTCTCCCCAAGTGTACTTTTTTAAGAAAAAAGCCGGGAAAATTCCCAGCTTTGCTACTATATTGATCCCAGCAGGATTCGAACCTGCGACCGTTCGCTTAGAAGGCGAATGCTCTATCCAGCTGAGCTATGAGACCTAATACAGCTATTCTACCAAAAATCCAATTGAAAGTCAATTTTCTATTTATGATAGGGTGATCCCTGCTGAATCGTAAAAGCCCGATAGATTTGTTCAACAAGGACTAGTCTCATTAACTGATGAGGCAAGGTTAAGCGACCAAAACTAACAGAAAGATTGGCTCTTTTTTTTACATCCTGTGCTAACCCCAGACTCCCTCCAATAATAAAGGTAAGAGTAGAAAATCCTTTTATAGAAGCTTCTTCTAGCTGCTTACTAAATTCTTCTGAGGAGAAAGTTCTCCCTTCGATAGCCAACGCAATAACAAAATCACGGTCACCAACTTTTGATAAAATTCTCTGACCTTCTATTTCTAAAATCTTTTGATTTTCTGACTCACTGGCCCTATCTGGTGTTTTTTCATCTGCTAGCTCAATCATTTCAAGCTTAGCAAATCGAGAAATTCGTTTTGAATACTCTGCGATACCATCTTTTAAATACTTTTCTTTCAGTTTCCCAACTGTTACAACTTTAATTTTCATGACTCTATTCTAACATATTCTCTATTTTTTCACATCTTATTCACAAAATAAAAGGTTAATTTTAGCCGAGAAAACCACAGATTTTTAAAGTTATCCACAATCTGTGAAAAACTTTTATTTTTAAGTTATAATTAAGCTAGTCAGTTTATACTTTCATTAATTTAAAACATATGGAGGCAAATATGAAACATCTCAAAACATTTTACAAAAAATGGTTTCAATTATTAGTCGTTATCGTCATTAGCTTTATTAGTGGAGCCTTGGGTAGCTTTTCAATAAACCAACTAACTCAAAAAAGTACTATAAGTACCTCTAACAACAATAGTACTATTACACAGACTGCCTATAAGAATGAAAATTCAACAACACAGGCTGTTAACAAAGTAAAAGATGCCGTTGTATCTGTTATTACTTATTCAGCAAACAGACAAAATAGCGTATTTGGTAATGATGATACTGACACTGATTCTCAGCAAATCTCTAGTGAAGGATCTGGGGTTATTTATAAAAAGAATGATAAAGAAGCTTATATTGTCACCAATAATCACGTTATAAATGGCGCCAGCAAAGTAGATATTCGTTTGTCAGATGGAACTAAAGTACCTGGAGAAATTGTCGGAGCGGATACTTTCTCTGATATTGCTGTCGTCAAAATCTCTTCAGAAAAAGTTACAACAGTAGCTGAGTTTGGTGATTCTAGCAAGTTAACCGTAGGAGAAACTGCTATTGCCATTGGTAGCCCGTTAGGTTCTGAATATGCAAATACTGTCACTCAAGGTATCGTATCTAGTCTTAATCGAAATGTATCTTTAAAATCTGAAGATGGACAAGCCATTTCTACAAAAGCTATCCAAACTGATACTGCTATTAACCCAGGTAACTCTGGTGGCCCACTAATCAATATTCAAGGACAGGTTATCGGAATTACCTCAAGTAAAATTGCCACAAATGGAGGAACCTCTGTAGAAGGCCTTGGTTTCGCAATCCCTGCAAATGATGCTATCAATATTATTGAACAGTTGGAAAAGAACGGAAAAGTGACGCGTCCAGCTTTGGGCATCCAAATGGTCAATCTCTCAAATATTAATACAAGTGATATTAGAAGACTGAATATTCCAAGCAATGTAACATCTGGTGTAGTTGTTCGTTCTGTGCAAAGTAATATGCCTGCCAATGGTCACCTTGAAAAATACGATGTTATTACAAAAGTAGATGACAAAGAGATTTCTTCATCAACAGACTTACAAAGTGCTCTTTACAATCATTCTATCGGAGACACCATTAAGATAACCTACTATCGTAACGGTAAAGAAGAAACTACATCTATTAAACTTGACAAGAGTTCGGGTGATTTAGAATCTTAATTGACATCTATGTAAATAAAGCTTTACATAGGAGAAGAGATGTGTTAGTGTAGAGTCATGGAAAAATTTGAAATGATTTCTATCACAGATATACAAAAAAATCCCTATCAACCTCGAAAAGAATTTGATGGAGAAAAACTACATGAACTAGCACAGTCTATCAAAGAAAATGGGGTCATTCAACCGATTATTGTTCGTCAATCTCCTGTTATTGGTTATGAAATCCTTGCAGGAGAGAGACGCTATCGGGCTTCACTTTTAGCTGGTCTAACGTCTATCCCAGCTGTTGTTAAACAGCTTTCAGATCAAGAGATGATGGTCCAGTCCATCATTGAAAATTTGCAAAGAGAAAATTTAAATCCAATAGAAGAAGCACGCGCCTATGAATCTCTTGTAGAGAAAGGATTTACCCATGCTGAAATTGCAGATAAAATGGGCAAGTCTCGTCCTTATATCAGCAACTCTATTCGCTTGCTGTCCTTGCCAGAACAGATCCTTTCAGAAGTAGAAAATGGCCAACTATCACAAGCCCATGCGCGTTCGCTAGTTGGGTTGAATAAGGAACAACAAGACTATTTCTTTCAACGAATTATAGAGGAAGACATTTCTGTAAGGAAGTTAGAAGCTCTTCTGACAGAGAAAAAACAAAAGAAACTGCAAAAAAATGATTATTTCATACAAAATGAAGAAGAACAGTTAAAAAAACTACTCGGATTAGATGTAGAAATAAAATTGTCTAAAAAAGACAATGGAAAAATCATTATTGCTTTCTCAAATCAAGAAGAATACAGTAGAATTATCAACAGCCTGAAATAAGGCTGTTCTTTTATTTTTTTATCTCACAAGGTTATCCACTATTTTTTTCAATAAAAAGCTTAATAAATCAACAGTTTCTGATTTTATCCCCAACCTGTGGATAAAACTTGGTAACATTGTGGATTATTTTTCACAGCTTGTGGAAAATTCTTGTTTTCTATGGTAAAATAGGTCTAGTATTAAACTTTTAAATAGTAAAGGAGGAGAATGGATTGAAAGAAAAACAATTTTGGAATCGTATATTAGAATTTGCTCAAGAAAGACTGACTCGATCCATGTATGATTTCTATGCTATTCAAGCTGAACTCATCAATGTAGAGGAAAATGTTGCCACTATATTTTTACCACGTTCTGAAATGGAAATGGTCTGGGAAAAACAACTAAAAGATATCATTGTAGTAGCTGGTTTTGAGATTTATGATGCTGAAATAACTCCCCACTATATTTTCACCAAGCCTCAAGATACGATTATCCCACAAGTTGAAGAAGCTCCAAATTCAACTCTCTATAACTATAGTCCAAAGTTAGCATCTATTCCTTATTCGGATACTGGATTAAAAGAAAAGTATACCTTTGATAATTTTATCCAAGGAGATGGAAATGTTTGGGCAGTCTCAGCCGCTTTGGCTGTTTCTGAAGATTTAGCCTTGACCTATAATCCTCTTTTTATCTATGGAGGACCTGGCCTTGGTAAGACTCACTTACTCAATGCCATTGGGAATGAGATTTTGAAAAATATTCCTGATGCGCGTGTGAAGTACATCCCTGCTGAAAGCTTTATCAACGACTTTCTTGAACACCTGAGACTGGTGAAATGGAAAAATTCAAAAAAACTTACCGTAGCCTTGATCTCTTGTTAATTGATGATATCCAATCGCTGAGTGGAAAAAAAGTTGCAACTCAAGAAGAGTTTTTCAATACCTTCAATGTTCTCCATAGCAATCAAAAACAAATTGTTCTGACTAGTGATCGTAGCCCTAAACACCTAGAGGGGCTTGAGGAACGGCTTGTCACGCGCTTTAGCTGGGGATTGACGCAAAACATCACACCACCTGACTTTGAGACACGTATTGCCATTTTACAAAGTAAAACAGAGCATTTAGACTACCATTTCCAAAGTGATACCCTAGAATACCTAGCTGGTCAATTTGATTCAAACGTCCGAGAACTTGAAGGAGCAATCAACGACATCACTTTAATTGCCCGAGTGAAGAAGATTAAAGATATCACAATCGATATCGCTGCAGAGGCTATTCGAGCACGTAAACAAGATGTTAACCAAATGCTCGTCATCCCAATTGATAAAATCCAAAATGAAGTCGGTAATTTTTATGGTGTCAGTGTCAAAGAAATGAAGGGAAGCAGACGCCTTCAAAATATTGTGTTAGCCCGTCAAGTAGCCATGTATTTATCTAGAGAACTAACAGATAATAGTCTTCCAAAAATTGGGAAGGAATTTGGGGGAAAAGATCATACAACAGTCATTCATGCCCATGCTAAAATTAAATCTTTGATTGATGAAGACGATAATTTACGTTTAGAAATTGAATCAATCAAAAAGAAAATAAAATAACTTGTGGATAACTTTCGCTTTTTTATCTTTTTTATCCACATTTTTTAAACAAGCCAAAAATCTTGATATGACTTACTTTAAGTCTGTTTTCCACAGATTTCACAGACTCTATTATTACTATTATCCTTCTAATACTAAAAATAAATAAAGGAGAATCCATGATTCATTTTTCAATTAATAAAAATTTATTTCTACAAGCATTGAATACAACTAAGAGAGCTATTAGTTCTAAAAATGCTATTCCTATTTTATCAACCGTAAAAATTGACGTAACCAATGAAGGTGTTACTTTAATTGGTTCAAATGGTCAAATTTCAATTGAAAATTTTATTTCTCAAAAAAATGAAGATGCTGGTTTGTTAATTACTTCTTTAGGTTCGATCCTTCTTGAAGCTTCTTTCTTCATCAATGTGGTATCTAGTCTACCTGATGTGACTCTTGATTTTAAAGAAATTGAACAAAATCAAATTGTTTTAACTAGCGGCAAATCAGAAATTACCCTAAAAGGAAAAGATAGCGAGCAATATCCACGAATCCAAGAAATTTCAGCAAGCACTCCTTTGGTTCTTGAAACAAAATTACTCAAGAAAATTATCAATGAAACAGCTTTTGCTGCAAGTACACAAGAAAGTCGTCCAATTTTAACAGGTGTTCATTTTGTATTGAGCCAACACAAAGAGTTAAAAACAGTTGCAACAGACTCTCATCGTCTAAGCCAGAAAAAATTAACGCTTGAAAAAAATAGTGATGATTTTGATGTCGTGATTCCTAGCCGTTCTCTACGCGAATTTTCAGCAGTATTTACAGACGATATTGAAACTGTAGAGATTTTCTTTGCCAACAATCAAATCCTCTTTAGAAGCGAAAATATTAGCTTCTATACTCGTTTGTTAGAAGGTAACTATCCTGATACAGATCGTTTGATTCCAACAGACTTTAACACTACTATTACTTTTGATGTTGTAAACTTACGCCAGTCAATGGAACGTGCTCGTCTTTTATCAAGTGCTACTCAAAATGGTACTGTAAAACTTGAAATAAAAGATGGGGTTGTTAGCGCTCATGTTCACTCTCCAGAAGTTGGTAAAGTAAACGAAGAAATCGATACTGATCAAGTTACTGGTGAAGATTTGACCATTAGTTTCAATCCAACTTATTTGATTGATTCCCTTAAGGCTTTAAATAGCGAAAAGGTGACCATTAGCTTTATCTCAGCCGTTCGTCCATTTACTCTTGTGCCAGCAGACACTGATGAGGACTTCATGCAGCTCATTACACCAGTTCGTACAAATTAATTGAAAGAGGTTGAGCCTAGCTCGCCTCTTTTATGATATAATCGAAAAAGAAAAGGAGAGTAGTATGTATCAAGTTGGAAATTTTGTTGAAATGAAAAAACCACATGCTTGCACCATCAAGTCAACAGGAAAAAAAGCTAATCGTTGGGAAATTACACGTGTAGGAGCAGATATAAAAATCAAATGTAGCAATTGTGACCATGTTGTCATGATGGGGCGCTATGATTTTGATCGAAAAATGAATAAAATTATTGACTGAGAACTCTTAGTTAGAGGGTTAGCACTTTATCCCTTTTTGTGTTATAATATTAGGGATTGAAATGAAAACGGAGAATGAGAAAATATGGCTTTAACAGCAGGTATCGTTGGTTTGCCAAACGTTGGTAAATCAACACTATTTAATGCAATTACAAAAGCAGGAGCAGAGGCAGCAAACTACCCATTTGCGACGATTGATCCAAACGTTGGAATGGTAGAAGTTCCAGATGAACGCCTCCAAAAATTGACGGAAATGATTACTCCTAAAAAGACAGTTCCAACAACATTTGAGTTTACAGATATCGCAGGGATTGTAAAAGGTGCATCAAAAGGAGAAGGGCTAGGGAATAAATTCTTGGCCAATATCCGTGAAGTAGATGCGATTGTTCATGTAGTTCGTGCTTTTGATGATGAAAATGTCATGCGCGAGCAAGGACGTGAAGATGCTTTTGTGGATCCCCTGGCAGATATTGATACTATTAACCTAGAGTTGATTCTTGCTGACTTAGAATCAGTTAACAAACGATATGCGCGTGTAGAAAAGATGGCACGTACGCAAAAAGATAAAGAATCAGTAGCAGAGTTTAATGTTCTTCAAAAGATTAAACCTGTTCTTGAAGATGGAAAATCAGCTCGAACTATTGAATTTACAGATGAAGAACAAAAAGTTGTCAAAGGTCTCTTCCTTTTGACCACTAAACCAGTTCTTTATGTTGCTAATGTGGATGAAGATGTGGTTTCAGAACCTGACTCTATCGACTATGTTAAACAAATTCGTGAATTTGCAGCGACAGAAAATGCTGAAGTAGTCGTTATTTCTGCGCGTGCTGAGGAAGAAATTTCTGAGTTAGACGATGAAGATAAGCAAGAGTTTCTTGAAGCACTTGGGTTGACAGAATCAGGCGTTGACAAGTTGACTCGCGCTGCTTACCACTTGCTTGGACTGGGAACTTATTTCACAGCTGGTGAAAAAGAAGTTCGCGCTTGGACCTTCAAACGTGGTATGAAGGCTCCTCAAGCAGCTGGTATTATCCACTCAGACTTTGAAAAAGGATTTATTCGTGCAGTAACCATGTCATATGAGGATCTAGTGAAATACGGATCTGAAAAGGCCGTAAAAGAAGCTGGGCGCTTGCGTGAAGAAGGTAAAGAATATATCGTTCAAGATGGCGATATCATGGAATTCCGCTTTAATGTCTAAAGAAATTAATGAATAGTGTCAATTAGGTTGGAAAAAAATTCCAACCCTTTTGGCTTTTGAAAGGAAAAATAAATGACCAAATTACTTGTAGGATTAGGAAATCCAGGGGATAAATATTTTGAAACAAAACACAATGTTGGATTTATGTTGATTGACCAACTAGCGAAGAAACAGAATGTCACTTTTACACATGATAAGATATTTCAAGCTGACCTAGCATCCTTTTTCCTAAATGGAGAAAAAATTTATCTTGTCAAACCAACGACATTTATGAATGAAAGCGGAAAAGCGGTTCATGCTTTATTAACTTATTATGGTTTGGATATTGAAGATTTACTCATCATTTACGATGACCTTGACATGGAAGTTGGAAAGATTCGCTTAAGAGCAAAGGGATCCGCAGGTGGTCATAATGGTATCAAGTCTATTATTCAACATATTGGAACCCAGACATTTAATCGTGTTAAGATTGGAATCGGAAGACCTAAAAATGGAATGTCAGTTGTTAACCATGTTTTGAGTAAGTTTGACAAGGATGATTATATTGGTATTTTACAGTCTATTGACAAAGTTGACGATTCTGTAAACTACTATTTACAAGAGAAAAACTTTGAAAAAACGATGCAGAGGTATAACGGATAAATGGTGGCCTTATTAGATTTATTCTCAGAAAATGATCAGATAAAAAAATGGCATCAAAATCTGACAGATAAGAAAAGACAATTAATGTTGGGATTGTCAACTTCTACAAAAGCTTTAGCAATTGCTAGTAGTTTGAGACAGGAAGATAAGATTGTGTTATTGACGTCAACTTATGGAGAAGCAGAAGGACTTGTTAGTGATCTTATATCTGTCTTGGGTGAGGAACTTGTTTATCCATTTTTGGTAGATGACTCCCCTATGGTCGAGTTTTTGATGTCTTCACAAGAAAAAATCATTTCACGGGTTGAAGCCTTGCGTTTTTTGACTGATTCGTCTAAGAAAGGGATTTTAGTTTGTAATATCGCAGCAAGTCGATTGATTTTACCGTCTCCAAATGTATTCAAAGATAGTATTGTAAAAATAACAGTTGGTGAAGAATATGACCAACACGCCCTTATCCATCAGTTAAAAGAGATAGGCTATCGAAAAGTTACACAAGTACAAACTCAGGGCGAATTTAGTCTGCGAGGAGATATTTTAGATATTTTTGAAATATCCCAGTTAGAACCTTACCGAATTGAGTTTTTTGGTGATGAAGTCGATGGTATTAGGTCATTTGAAGTCGAAACACAATTATCGAAAGAAAATCAGACAGAACTCACTATCTTTCCAGCTAGTGATATGCTTTTGAGAGAAAAGGATTATCAACGAGGTCAGTCAGCTTTAGAAAAACAAATTTCAAAAACCTTATCACCTATTTTAAAATCATACTTAGAAGAAATTCTTTCAAGTTTTCACCAAAAACAAATACATTCAGATTCACGGAAGTTTTTATCTTTGTGCTATGAAAAGACATGGACTGTCTTTGATTATATTGAAAAAGATACCCCAATATTCTTTGATGATTATCAGAAATTGATGAATCAGTATGAAGTCTTTGAAAGGGAGTTAGTACAATACTTTACAGAAGAATTACAGAACAGTAAAGCATTTTCTGAGATGCAGTATTTTGCTGATACAGAGCAAATCTATAAAAAACAGAGTCCGGTTACCTTTTTCTCTAATCTGCAAAAGGGTTTAGGTAATCTCAAGTTTGACCAAATTTATCAATTTAATCAATATCCTATGCAAGAATTTTTCAATCAATTTTCTTTTCTAAAAGAAGAAATTGAGAGATACAAAAAAATGGATTATACTATTATCCTGCAGTCTAGCAATTCAATGGGAAGTAAAACATTGGAGGATGTTTTAGAGGAATATCAGATTAAATTGGATTCCAGAGATAAGTCAAGAATCTGTCAAGAATCTGTAAACTTAATCGAGGGCAGTCTCAGACATGGTTTTCATTTTGTAGATGAGAAGGTTTTATTGATAACTGAACATGAGATTTTTCAAAAGAAATTGAAACGTCGTTTTCGAAGACAACATGTTTCAAACGCAGAGAGATTAAAAGATTACAATGAACTTGAAAAAGGAGATTACGTTGTTCACCATATCCATGGAATTGGTCAATATCTAGGGATTGAAACAATTGAAATCAAAGGGATTCACCGTGATTATGTTAGTGTTCAATACCAAAACGGGGATCAAATCTCTATCCCAGTGGAACAAATTCATCTACTTTCCAAATACGTTTCAAGTGACGGTAAAGCACCTAAACTCAATAAATTAAATGATGGTCATTTCAAAAAAGCAAAGCAAAAAGTTAAGAACCAGGTAGAGGATATAGCTGACGATTTAATTAAACTTTATTCTGAACGCAGCCAGTTGAAGGGTTTTGCTTTCTCAGCTGATGATGAGGATCAACATGCTTTTGATGATGCCTTCCCTTATGTTGAAACGGATGATCAACTTCGTAGTGTTGAGGAAATCAAGAGAGATATGCAGGCTTCTCAACCAATGGATCGACTTTTAGTTGGGGATGTTGGTTTTGGAAAGACTGAAGTTGCTATGCGTGCAGCCTTTAAGGCAGTCAATAATCACAAACAGGTTGTCGTTCTAGTTCCGACGACGGTTTTAGCGCAACAGCACTATACGAATTTTAAGGAACGATTCCAAAATTTTGCAGTTAATATTGATGTGTTGAGTCGCTTTAGAAGTAAAAAAGAGCAGACTGAAACACTTGAAAAATTGAAAAACGGTCAAGTTGATATTTTGATTGGAACACATCGTGTTTTATCAAAAGATGTTGTGTTTGCTGATTTGGGCTTGATGATTATTGATGAGGAACAGCGATTTGGTGTCAAGCATAAGGAAACCTTGAAAGAACTGAAAAAACAAGTAGATGTCCTGACCTTGACAGCAACGCCAATTCCTCGTACCCTTCACATGTCTATGCTGGGAATCAGAGATTTGTCTGTTATTGAAACTCCGCCGACTAATCGTTATCCAGTGCAAACCTATGTTTTAGAAAAGAATGATAGTGTGATTCGTGATGCTGTCTTGCGTGAAATGGAGCGTGGAGGTCAAGTTTACTATCTTTACAATAAAGTTGACACGATTGACCAGAAGGTTTCCGAATTACAGGAGTTGATTCCAGAGGCTTCGATTGGTTATGTTCATGGGCAAATGAGTGAGATTCAGTTAGAAAATACTCTATTAGATTTTATTGAGGGGCAATACGATATTTTGGTGACGACTACTATTATTGAGACAGGGGTGGACATTCCAAATGCCAACACTTTGTTTATTGAAAATGCGGACCATATGGGCTTGTCAACCTTGTATCAGTTAAGAGGAAGAGTCGGTCGTAGTAATCGTATTGCTTATGCCTATCTCATGTATCGTCCAGAAAAATCAATCAGTGAAGTCTCCGAGAAGAGATTAGAAGCGATTAAAGGATTTACAGAATTGGGCTCTGGATTTAAGATTGCAATGCGAGATCTTTCGATTCGTGGAGCAGGAAATCTTTTAGGAAAATCCCAGTCTGGTTTCATTGATTCTGTTGGTTTTGAATTGTATTCGCAGTTATTGGAGGAAGCTATTGCTAAACGACATGGTAATGGGAACACAAGAACCAAAGGGAATGCTGAGTTGATTTTACAAATTGATGCTTATCTTCCTGATACTTATATTTCAGACCAACGACATAAGATTGAAATTTATAAAAAAATTCGTCAAATTGACAATCGTGTCAATTATGAGGAGTTACAAGAAGAGCTGATGGACCGATTTGGAGAGTACCCAGACGTAGTAGCCTATCTTTTAGAGATTGGTTTGATTAAGTCTTATCTTGACAAGGTCTTTGTTCAACGTGTGGAAAGAAAAGACAATAAGATTACAGTTCAATTTGAAAAAATCACTCAACGACTGTTTTTGGCTCAAGATTATTTTAAAGCTTTATCCGCAACGAACTTAAAAGCAGCCATAGCTGAGAATAAGGGATTAATGGAAGTTGTATTTGATGTTCGAAACAAGAAGGACTATGAAATTTTAGAAGGTCTGCTCATTTTTGGAGAAAGTTTATTAGAGATAAAAGTGTCGAAAGAAGGCAATTCCCTTTAACATTTTTCTTCTATAAAAGGGATAAAAATGGTACAATAATAATTTGAGGTAATAAAAATGAGATTAGACAAATATTTAAAAGTATCAAGAATTATCAAGCGTCGTACAGTCGCAAAAGAAGTAGCAGATAAAGGTAGAATCAAGGTAAATGGCATCTTGGCAAAAAGTTCAACGGATTTGAAAGTTAATGACCAAGTTGAAATTCGCTTTGGAAATAAGTTGCTACTTGTAAAAGTACTGGAGATGAAAGATAGTACAAAAAAAGAAGATGCAGCAGGCATGTATGAAATTATCAGTGAAACACGGGTAGAAGAAAATGTCTAAAAATATCGTACAATTGAATAATTCTTTTATTCAAAATGAACACCAACGTCGTCGCTATCTGATGAAGGAGCGACAAAAACGTAATCGTTTCATGGGTTGGGTTCTTATTTTGATGATTTTATTGTTCATTTTACCAACTTATAATCTTGCTCAAAGTTATCACCAATTACTCCAAAGACGTCAACAGTTATCAGACTTGCAAACTCAGTATCAAACTTTGAGTGAGGAAAAGGAGAAAGAGACAGCTTTTGCTACAAAGTTGAAAGATGAAGATTACGCTGCTAAATACATGCGTGCAAAATATTATTATTCTAAGAATCGGGAAGCTGTTTATACGATTCCTGACTTGCTCCCAAGGTGATAAAATGGAAAATTTATTAGATGTAATAGAGCAATTTTTGAGTTTATCGGATGAAAAGCTGGAAGAGTTGGCTGATAAAAATCAATTATTGCGTTTACAAGAAGAAAAGGAAAGGAAGAATGCGTAAGTTCTTAATTATTTTGTTGCTACCAAGTTTTTTGACCATTTCAAAAGTCGTTAGCACAGAAAAAGAAGTTGTCTATACTTCGAAAGAAATTTATTACCTTTCACAATCTGACTTTGGTATTTATTTTAGAGAAAAATTAAGTTCTCCAATGGTTTATGGAGAGGTTCCTGTTTATGCGAATGAAGATTTAGTAGTGGAATCTGGAAAATTGACTCCCAAAATAAGTTTTCAAATAACCGAGTGGCGCTTGAATAAACAAGGGATTCCAGTATTTAAGTTATCTAACCATCAATTTATTGCTGCAGACAAACGATTTTTATATGATCAATCAGAGGTAACTCCAACAATAAAAAAAGTATGGTTAGAATCTGATTTTAAACTGTACAATAGTCCTTATGATTTAAAAGAAGTGAAATCATCCTTATCAGCTTATTCGCAAGTTTCAATTGATAAGACCATGTTTGTAGAAGGGAAAGAATTTCTACATATTGATCAAGTTGGATGGGTAGATAAGGAATTAACTTCTGAAGAAGATAATCGGATGAATAAAGTGCAAGAAATATTATCTGAAAAATATCAGAAAACTTCTTTCTCTATTTATGTTAAGCAACTGACTACTGGAAAAGAAGCTGGTATCAATCAAGATGAAAAGATGTATGCAGCTAGCATTTTAAAATTACCTTATCTCTACTATACGCAAGAAAAAATAAATGAGGGTCTTTATCAGTTAGACACGACTGTAAAATACGTATCAGCAGTCAATGATTTTCCAGGTTCTTATAAACCAGAGGGAAGTGGTAGTCTCCCTAAAAAAGAGGATAATAAAGAGTATTCTATAAAGGACTTAATCACAAAAGTATCTAAAGAATCGGATAATGTAGCTCATAATCTATTGGGATATTACATTTCAAATCAATCTGATGCTATATTCAAATCCAAGACGTCTGCTATTATGGGAGATGATTGGGATTCCAAAGAAAAATTGATTTCTTCTAAAATGGCTGGGAAAGTCATGGAAGCTATTTATAACCAAAATGGACTTGTATTGGATTCTTTGACTAAAACAGATTTTGATAATGAGAGAATTGCCAAAGGTGTTTCTGTTAAAGTAGCTCATAAAATTGGAGATGCGGATGAATTTAAGCATGATACAGGTGTTGTTTATGCAGATTCTCCATTTATTCTTTCTATTTTCACAAAGAATTCTGATTATGATACGATTTCTAAGATAGCCAAAGATGTTTATGAGGTTCTAAAATGAGAGAACAAGATTTTTTAAATCATTTTCTCAATAAGGGATATTTCAAAAAACATGCTAAGGTGGTGCTAGCTCTTTCTGGTGGATTAGATTCTATGTTTCTGTTTAAGGTATTATCTACGTATCAAAAAGAGTTAGAAATTGAATTGATTCTAGCTCATGTGAATCATAAGCAGAGAGTAGAATCAGATTGGGAAGAACAGGAATTAAGGAAGTTGGCTGCTGAAGCAGAGCTTCCTATTTATATCAGCGATTTTTCAGGAGAATTTTCAGAAGCGCGTGCTCGACATTTTCGTTATGATTTTTTTCAAGAGGTCATGAAAAAGACAGGTGCGACAGCCTTAGTCACTGCCCACCATGCTGATGATCAGGTGGAAACGATTTTGATGCGTTTGATTCGAGGCACTCGTTTGCGCTATCTATCAGGAATTCAGGAGAAGCAAGTAGTCGGGGAGATAGAAATCATTCGGCCCTTCTTGCATTTTCAGAAAAAAGACTTTCCACCAATTTTTCACTTTGAAGATATATCAAATCAGGAAAATCATTATTTTCGCAATCGTATTCGAAACTCATACTTACCAGAATTAGAAAAAGAAAATCCTCGATTTAGAAATGCAATCTTAAGCATCGGTAATGAAATTTTAGATTATGACTTAGCTATAGCTGAATTATCAAAGAATATTGATGTAGAAAATTTAGATCAGCTATTATCTTACTCTGAGTCGACACAAAGAGTTTTACTTCAAACTTATCTGAATCGTTTTCCAGATTTGAATCTTACAAAAGCTCAGTTTGAAGAAGTTAGACAAATTTTAAAAACTAAAAGCCAGTATCGTCATCCGCTTAAAAATGGTTATGAATTAGTAAAAGAGTATCAACAGTTTCGGATTTGTAAAATCAGTCCTCAGTCTGATGAAAAGGAAGATGAACTTGTGTTACACTATCAAAATCAGGTATCTTATCAAGGATATTTATTTTCCTTTGGACTTCCTTTAGAAGGTGAATTAATTCAGCAGGTACCTGTTTCACGCGAAACATCAATACACATTCGTCATCGAAAAACAGGAGATTGTTTGATTCAAAATGGATATAGAAAAAAACTCAGACGTCTATTTATTGATTTGAAAATCCCTATGGAAAAGCGAAAATCAGCTCTGATTATTGAGCAATTTGGTGAAATTGTCTCAATTTTGGGAATTGCGACCAGTAATTTGAGTAAAAACACGAAAAATGATATAATGAACACTGTACTTTATATAGAAAAAATAGATAGGTAAAAAAATGTTAGAAAACGATATTAAAAAAATTCTCGTTTCACACGATGAAATTACAGAAGCTGCTAAAAAATTAGGTGCCCAACTAACTAAAGACTATGCAGGAAAAAATCCGATTTTAATTGGGATTTTAAAAGGATCTATCCCTTTTATGGCTGAATTGGTTAAACATATTGATACACATATTGAAATGGACTTTATGATGGTTTCTAGCTATCATGGTGGAACAGCAAGTAGTGGTGTCATTAATATCAAGCAAGATGTAACTCAAGATATCAAAGGAAGACATGTTCTATTTGTAGAGGATATCATTGATACAGGACAAACTTTGAAGAATTTGCGAGATATGTTTATTGAAAGAGAAGCTGCTTCTGTTAACATTGCAACCTTGTTGGATAAACCAGAAGGACGTGTTGTAGAAATTGAGGCAGACTATACTTGCTTTACTATTCCCAATGAGTTTGTAGTAGGTTATGGTTTAGACTACAAAGAAAATTATCGTAACCTTCCTTATGTTGGAGTATTGAAAGAAGAAGTATATTCAAATTAGAAAGAACAATTTTTAATGAAAAAACAAAATAATGGTTTAATTAAAAATCCTTTTCTATGGTTATTACTTATTTTTTTCCTAGTTACAAGTTACCAGTATTTTAGTACAGGTAGTGTTGCAGGGAAAAGTGAGCAAATTAATTATACAGAATTGGTAAAAGAAATTACCGATGACAATGTAAAAGAATTGACTTACCAACCAAATGGCAGTGTTATCGAAGTTTCAGGTGTTTATAAAAATCCTAAAACAAGTAAAGAAGAAACAGGCATTCAGTTCTTTTCTCCATCTGCTACAACAGTAGAGAAATTTTCAAGCATCATTCTTCCTTCAGATACGACGGTATCAGAATTACAAAAGCTTGCTTCTGACCATAAAGCGGAAGTAACTGTTAAGCATGAAAGTTCAAGTGGTATGTGGATTAATATTCTTGTATCCATTGTGCCATTCGGTATTCTTTTCTTCTTCCTATTCTCTATGATGGGAAATATGGGAGGAAATAATAGCCGTAACCCGATGAGTTTTGGACGTAGTAAGGCTAAAGCTGCAAATAAAGAAGATATTAAAGTAAGATTTTCAGATGTTGCTGGAGCTGAGGAAGAAAAACAAGAACTAGTTGAAGTTGTTGAATTTTTAAAAGATCCAAAACGATTTACAAAACTTGGAGCCCGTATTCCAGCAGGTGTTCTTTTGGAGGGACCTCCGGGAACAGGTAAAACTTTGCTTGCTAAAGCAGTCGCCGGAGAAGCAGGTGTTCCATTCTTTAGTATCTCAGGTTCTGACTTTGTAGAAATGTTTGTCGGAGTTGGAGCTAGTCGTGTTCGTTCTCTTTTTGAAGATGCTAAAAAAGCAGCACCAGCTATTATCTTTATCGATGAAATTGATGCTGTTGGACGTCAACGTGGAGTCGGTCTTGGCGGAGGTAATGACGAACGTGAGCAAACCTTGAATCAACTCTTGATTGAGATGGACGGTTTTGAGGGAAATGAAGGGATTATCGTTATCGCTGCGACAAACCGTTCAGATGTACTTGATCCTGCCCTTTTGCGTCCAGGACGTTTTGATAGAAAAGTATTGGTTGGCCGTCCTGATGTTAAAGGTCGCGAAGCAATCTTGAAAGTTCATGCTAAGAACAAGCCTTTAGCAGAAGATGTTGATTTGAAATTAGTTGCCCAACAAACTCCAGGTTTTGTTGGTGCTGATTTAGAGAATGTATTGAATGAGGCGGCTCTAGTTGCTGCTCGTCGAAATAAATCGATAATTGATGCTTCAGATATTGATGAAGCAGAAGATAGAGTTATTGCTGGTCCTTCTAAGAAAGATAAGACAGTTTCACAAAAAGAACGTGAATTGGTTGCCTACCATGAGGCTGGACATACTATTGTTGGTTTAGTCTTGTCGAATGCCCGCGTTGTCCATAAGGTTACAATTGTACCACGTGGCCGTGCAGGTGGTTACATGATTGCACTTCCTAAGGAAGATCAAATGCTTCTATCTAAAGAAGATATGAAAGAGCAATTGGCTGGTTTAATGGGTGGCCGTGTAGCTGAAGAAATTATCTTTAATGTCCAAACTACAGGAGCTTCAAACGACTTTGAACAAGCGACACAAATGGCGCGTGCAATGGTTACAGAGTACGGTATGAGTGAAAAACTTGGCCCAGTACAATATGAAGGAAACCATGCTATGTTTGGTGCACAGAGTCCTCAAAAATCAATTTCAGAACAAACAGCTTATGAAATTGACGAAGAGGTTCGCTCATTATTAAATGAAGCACGAAATAAAGCTGCTGAAATCATCCAATCAAATCGTGAAACTCACAAGTTGATTGCAGAAGCATTATTGAAATACGAAACATTGGATAGTACACAAATTAAAGCTCTTTATGAAACAGGAAAGATGCCTGAAACAGTCGAAGAGGAATCACATGCACTATCCTATGATGAAGTAAAGTCAAAAATGAATGATGAAAAA
>AQTU01000018.1:0-48537 GCA_000385835.1 Streptococcus mitis 13/39
ATAGTATTTATGCGGGTGTAGTTTAGTGGTAAAACTACAGCCTTCCAAGCTGTTGTCGCGAGTTCGATTCTCGTCACCCGCTTTGAACTTTGTTCAAATTACCAAGTTTTTAACTTGGGCGCGTAGCTCAGGTGGTTAGAGCGCACGCCTGATAAGCGTGAGGTCGGTGGTTCGAGTCCACTCGTGCCCATTAATAGGAGAATTACTCAAGAGGCTGAAGAGGACGGTTTGCTAAATCGTTAGGTCGGGTAACTGGCGCAAGGGTTCGAATCCCTTATTCTCCGTTTTATTGAGAGTTTATAACTCTTTTTTTGTATTTTTAAGAATAGTAGAATAAAAACTTCAGATTTGTAAAACTTAATTGGATTACTTATCTGAAGTTTTTTTGCGCTCTTTGTCAACTGTAGTGGGCTGCAGAAAAGCTAAAATCTTTATATATTATTGATTTTATGGTTGTGCTTGTTTATTACTACTTCCAACTCTTGAGTGAAATTTCTCCGCTATTAAGCCATATTTCTTTTCCGTTATCACATTGAACTAAAAGTTTGCCATTTTCTGAGATATCTTTAGCAAGTCCCTTGTAGTCTTTTTGATCTAGTGTGAAAGTAACTTCTTTTCCTAGAACGAATGACTGTTTTTTGTATAGGTATAATAGTTCTTCTGCTGGTGTTTCGAAGAAAGTCCGCCAGATTTCTATGATTAATTCATTTCTGGTAATAGGTGCTGGTGTTTTAAATAAACTAGCAGCTTTTTCTTTTAATTCTTGAGGAAAGTCTTTAATAGTGAAATTAATACCTACTCCAATAATGATATCTGTGACTAAGCCAGTTTCTACAGAGGTCATTGCCTCAGTAAGGATTCCTCCAATTTTATGATTGTTTAGGTAGATATCATTGACCCATTTTATGTCGACATCAATTAAAGTTAGGTTCTTAATGGCTTTGTAGACAGCTCCTGCTACAAGTAGTGTGTAGGATGGTAATTTGTCGTAAGGGAGATTTGGTTTGAGATGGAGTGTCATATAAATGCCACCTTGTGGTGAGTAGAAAGAACGTTGAAATCGACCTCGGCCTGCTGTTTGATAGGAAGCTATATAGAGGGTGTTTGCTTCATTCCCTAAATCAATTGCTTCTTTTGCATCTAGTTGAGTTGATTTTGTTTCGGGTTTAAAACTGATTTTAATTGGAAGATTTTGTTCTAGAAGTTCTGGAAGAATAAGGTCTCCATTCACCAGTTTATAGCCTTTGTTTTTGATACTATCAATTTCAATGCCTTCTTGTTCTAAACGCTTGATGGCTTTCCAAATTGATGTTCGAGTCAGTGATAGTTCCTCTGCAATCTTTTCTCCGCTGATATAATCGGTTTCTTTAGCTAGAATTTGGTAGACGGCTTGGTAGGATTTCATAGTGTTTCCTTTCTTTAGGAATTGTAAATGATTTAAATATAGTTCGGGTAGTTGGTCAAAACCTTATTATATTACTACTATTTTAACATATACCTACTATTTTCGGCACGATTTTTTAGAGTGAATCTAGTCATTAAGCTTGAGTTGTGAAATCTCAGTATTTTTGCTCGCTTTTTTACCTAGGGAAACGTTTTCTTTGTTTTCAAATTGCTAAAAAAGTGGTACAATAAAGGGTAGCTTACTATTATCTGAATCAACTGATTTGGAGAGAAAGGATTCGTTTTGAAATCAATAGGCTTTATTGAAAAGCTGAAAGGGTTGTCTAGTAAAGAACTGATTTTATTGGGAATTATCCTGAGTATCTTTTTACCCTTTTATCTTTTTGTAGTTGTATTCTGTTTATATATTATTAGTTTGATTTTTACAGGAGACATGAAAAGTATTCTTCAGAAAATGGGGGAGCATCCGATGCTGCTTCTTTTTCTTGGCTATAGTACTGTTATATCCGTTTTTGCACAAAATTGGATGGGAGTTGTAGCTTCAGTAGGAATTTTTCTATTTACTGTTTTCTTTTTGCACTATCAGTCGATTTTATCACATAAATTCTTTCGATTGATTTTGCAGCTCGTCTTGTTTGGTAGCGTCTTGTCAGCTGCTTTTGCGAGTTTAGAACATTTCCAAATTGTGAAGAAATTTAACTATGCTTTTCTTTCACCCAATATGCAGGTGTGGCATCAGAATCGTGCAGAAGTGACCTTCTTTAATCCTAATTATTATGGAATTATTTGTTGTTTCTGTATCATGATTGCTTTCTATCTGTTTACAACGACCAAATTGAATTGGTTGAAAGTATTCTGTGCGTTTGCAGGCTTTGTGAATCTCTTTGGTTTGAACTTTACTCAAAATCGAACTGCCTTTCCTGCTATTATCGCTGGAGCCATTATTTATCTCTTTACGACCATTAAAAACTGGAAGGCCTTTTGGCTTAGTATTGGGGTCTTTGCGATTGGCTTGAGTTTCCTCTTTTCCAGTGATTTAGGAGTTCGGATGGGGACTTTAGACTCTTCTATGGAAGAACGGATCTCTATTTGGGATGCTGGGATGGCCTTGTTTAAGCAAAATCCTTTTTGGGGTGAGGGGCCATTAACCTATATGCACTCTTATCCTCGGATACATGCTCCTTATCATGAACATGCTCACAGTCTTTATATCGATACGATTCTGAGTTACGGAATTGTGGGGACCATTTTACTAGTTTTGTCTTCTGTGGCTCCTGTTCGCTTGATGATGGATATGAGTCAGGAGTCGGGGAAACGTCCGATTATTGGTCTTTATCTATCTTTCCTTACAGTGGTTGCTGTACACGGAATCTTTGACTTGGCCCTCTTCTGGATTCAGTCAGGTTTCATTTTCTTGCTAGTTATGTGCAGCATTCCATTGGAACGTCGAACTTTGGTATCGGACATGACGGATTAAGTTTATAAGATTGAAATCTTCTACCTTGAGTAGGAGATTTTTTTATTGGGAAAAATTATTTCTAAATCGAAATAGTTGACAGTTAGAATAATGAGTGTTACAATTACTTTATTCGTTTCGATATCGAAATAAATTGGAGGTGTCATGAAAGATAGTCATTTGCTAGCTCATCATATTCGTTTATTGAATGGGCGGATTTTTCAAAGGTTACTGAGCCAAGACCCTGAAGCTCTTTATCGGAGTGAGCAGGGAAAGATTTTAGCGGTTTTATGGAATAGTGAAACTGGCTGTGCAACTGCGACAGATATTGCTTTGGCGACTGGACTTGCTAATAATACGCTGACGACTATGATAAAAAAGCTAGAGGAACAAAATCTTGTAACTATTAGTCCATGTGGAGAAGATAAGCGTAAGAAGTATTTGGTTTTAACAGAGTTGGCAGTCTCAGAAAGAAGTGGGGCATCGTGTCAGTCAGAAATTGGATACTATCTTTTATAAAGGATTCACCGAGGAAGAAATTCGTCAGTTTGAAGGTTTTCAAGAAAGAATTTTGGCTAATCTGAAAGAGGAGGAAAATGAGGTTTTAGATGGCAAATTAGCTGTTTATAAGTAAATGCCACTTTTGACTTTGTTTTTCGACTCTTAGGACAAGGAAACTATGTGGTTAGCTATGGTCAGAATCAGATTGGTGGAGTTGCCTATGCCCAGTACGATATCTTCCGTCTAGAAAACGGGAAAATTGTGGAGTATTGGGATAATAAGGAAGTTATGCCTAAGGTAGAAGATTTAGCTAACCGATGGAAGTTTTAAATTGAGGATACAAAATGATTGAATACAAAAATGTAGCTTTACGTTACACAGAAAAAGATGTCTTGAGAGATGTCAATTTACGGATTGAGAATGGGGAATTTATGGTTCTAGTTGGACCTTCTGGATCCGGTAAGACGACCATGATTAAGATGATTAACCGTCTCTTGGAACCGACTGATGGAAATATTTATATGGATGGCAAGCGCATCAAAGACTATGACGAGCGGGAGCTTCGTCTTTCTACTGGTTATGTTTTACAGGCCATTGCTCTCTTTCCCAATCTAACGGTTGCGGAAAATATTGCCCTGATTCCTGAGATGAAGGGATGGACTAAGGAAGAAATTGCTAAGAAAACTGAGGAGCTTTTGGCTAAGGTTGGCTTGCCAGTAGCTGAGTATGGGCATCGTTTGCCTAGTGAATTATCTGGGGGGGAGCAACAGCGTGTTGGTATTGTTCGTGCTATGATTGGTCAGCCTAAGATTCTCCTCATGGATGAACCTTTTTCAGCCTTAGATGCTATTTCTCGCAAACAGTTACAGGTTCTGACTAAAGAATTGCATAAAGAGTTTGGGATGACAACGATTTTTGTAACCCATGATACGGATGAAGCTCTGAAATTGGCAGACCGTATTGCTGTCTTGCAGGATGGAGAGATTCGTCAGGTGGCGAATCCCGAGACCATTTTAAAAGCACCTGCAACAGATTTTGTAGCAGACTTGTTTGGAGGTAGTGTTCATGACTAATTTAATTGCAACTTTTCAGGATCGTTTTAGTGATTGGTTGACAGCCCTATCTCAACATTTGCAGTTGTCACTTTTGACCTTGTTACTAGCTATTTTTATTGCAGTCCCCTTAGCGGTATTTCTTCGTTATCATGAAAAGATGGCGGATTGGGTTTTGCAGATTGCAGGGATTTTCCAGACCATCCCGTCTCTGGCCTTGTTGGGACTCTTTATCCCCTTGATGGGAATTGGGACCTTGCCTGCTTTGACAGCTCTAGTGATTTATGCGATTTTTCCGATTTTGCAAAATACCATCACTGGGCTCAAGGGAATTGATCCGAGTCTGCAAGAGGCTGGGATTGCCTTTGGGATGACTAGGTGGGAGAGACTCAAGAAGTTTGAAATTCCACTTGCTATGCCTGTTATGATGTCTGGAATTCGGACGGCGGCTGTCTTAATTATCGGTACGGCAACCTTGGCTGCTTGATTGGGGCAGGGGGACTGGGTTCCTTTATCCTTTTGGGAATTGACCGTAATAATGCCAGTCTGATTTTGATTGGGGCACTTTCTGCTGCAGTGCTTGCTATTGCCTTTAACTTCCTACTAAAAGTGATGGAAAAGGCAAAATTGCGGACGATTTTTTCTGGTTTTGCCTTGGTGACAATATTGCTCGGTCTGTCTTATAGCCCAGCCCTCTTAGCTCAAAAAGAGAAAGAAAACTTGGTTATTGCTGGGAAATTGGGTCCAGAACCAGAAATTTTGGCCAATATGTATAAGTTACTGATTGAAGAAAATACCAGTATGACTGCGACTGTTAAACCGAATTTTGGGAAAACAAGCTTTCTCTATGAAGCTCTGAAAAAAGGCGATATTGACATCTATCCTGAATTTACTGGTACGGTGACTGAAAGTCTGCTTCAACCATCACCGAAAGTGAGTCATGAGCCAGAGCAGGTTTATCAGGTGGCGCGTGATGGCATTGCTAAACAGGATCATCTAGCCTATCTCAAACCTATGTCTTATCAAAATACCTACGCTGTAGCTGTTCCGAAAAAGATTGCTCAAGAATATGGCTTGAAGACTATTTCGGACTTGAAAAAAGTGGAAGGGCAGCTGAAGGCAGGTTTTACACTCGAATTTAATGACCGTGAAGATGGCAATAAGGGCTTGCAATCAATGTACGGTCTCAATCTCAATGTAGCGACTATGGAGCCAGCTCTTCGCTATCAGGCAATTCAGTCAGGCGATATTCAAATCACGGACGCCTATTCAACCGATGCAGAGTTGGCGCGTTATGATTTGCAGGTCTTGGAAGATGACAAGCAACTCTTCCCACCTTACCAAGGGGCACCACTCATGAAAGAAGCTCTGCTCAAGAAACATCCTGAGTTGGAGAAAGTTCTCAATAAATTGGCTGGCAAAATTACTGAAAGCCAGATGAGCCAGCTCAACTACCAAGTCGGTGTTGAAGGCAAGTCAGCAGAACAAGTAGCCAAGGAGTTTCTGCAAGAACAAGGTTTGTTGAAGAAATAGTTTGAACATACTGAACTTAGTTTCCTTAAACGACTATATAGAAGAATGCTCAGATAATTTTGTCTGGGCTTTTTTGATTGTTGAAAAGATAAAAACTCAGTAGCCTAGAAATAAGGCAACTGAGCTCTACTCTGTATTCAATTTTTAGGAATGAGAAGGTCTAGATAAAACTGGACAACTTCCTGGTATGTAAAGTCTTGTCCTTTTTTGAGCCACCAAGTCAATGTCTCGATAAAGTTGGACACGACCAAGTGTTGGAGGTAAGAAGTAGGCAGATTAGTGTGGGCTTCTTTTAAATCATCAGCCATCACGGAATAGACATGGTGTTCTAGCTCTTTATGGAGTTGACGGAGGAAGTAGTCATTTTTAGAAAATAGCAGACTGGTGACATGGTCTTGGTTTTTCTGAAAATGGAGAAAGAGGTGGGCGAGGTAGTCCTCAGTTGAAATGGGTTGCTCTCTTTCAAAGAGATGATGAAAGAGGTAGCGGCAAAGCTCGTCCAGAAGTAGTTCCTTGCTCTCATAGTGACAGTAAAAGGTAGAACGTCCCACATCTGCGAGATCAATGATATCCTGAACAGTAGTAGCCTCGTAGCCCTTAGCATTCAAAAGTTGTAGAAAAGCTTGATAGATAGCTTTTTTTGTTTTACTGATACGGCGGTCTCTTTTTGGCATGTAGACACTTGAGACAAACTGTTCAGAACTGAACATGGCTGACAGTTTGCTTCTATCCTTTCTTTGAATTTTATTAGATAATACAAATGAAAGAAGTATGTATATACCCATTATACCAAAGGAGGGAGAGAAATGAGTTCTAAAACATCTATCTGGTTAGCTTTTTTCTTAAATTTAAGCTATGCGATTGTTGAGTTTATCGCAGGAGGAATCTTTGGTTCGAGTGCAGTTCTTGCTGATTCCGTTCATGACTTGGGAGATGCTATAGCCATTGGCAGTCTCAGCCCTTTTAGAAACAATTTCAAACCGTGAAGAAGATAGACAGTACACCTTGGGTTACAAACGTTTTAGTCTTTTAGGAGCCATGCTAACGGCTGTGATTCTTATGATAGGGTCTGTCCTAGTGATCTTGGAAAATGTCACAAAGATTGTTCACCCGCAACCCGTCAATGAGGAAGGCATCCTCTGGCTGGGAATCATTGCAGTAGCCATTAATGTGCTAGCAAGTCTGGTAGTTCGTAAGGGGAAAACAAAGAACGAGTCAATTCTTAGCCTGCATTTTTTGGAAGACACTCTTGGTTGGTTGGCCGTCATTCTAATGGCGATTATTCTTCGATTTACGGACTGGTATATCCTCGATCCGCTTTTATCACTAGTTATTTCTATCTTTATTCTGTCGAAAGCCATTCCTCGCTTTTGGAGCGCACTGAAAATTTTCCTAGATGCTGTGCCAGAAGGAGTCGAGACAAGTGATTTGGAGAAGGATTTAGAGGCTCTACCCAATGTCAACAGTGTCAATCAACTTAGCATTTGGTCCATGGATGGTCTAGAGAATAATGCTATTGTTCACATTTGTATCAAGGACTGGGAACAGATGATGGAAACCAAAGAAGTGGTGCGTCAATGTTTAGAAGAAAGAGGCGTGCAGAATATCACTATTGAAGTAGATAGCAGTCAAAGCAATCATGCGCAACATAAGCGGAGGGTGAGAGAATTAGAGCAGAAGCATGGGCATCATCATTAGAAAAGCGACCTCGCTAGAGGTCGTTTTGTTATCCTATTCATTCCTTGTACTTTCTCTCAGAGTCAGTCTGGTTCCCAACATGGTTAGGCTGGGGATTTTGCGACCGTGGAGTACTTCCTTATTAAGAATATCCATGCCAGCTCTGCCCATTTCTTCGGTATAGACGGTGATGCTGGAGAGGGGAGGATAGACTTGCTTGGTCAGGCTGGTATCGTTAAAGGAAATAAGACTGACGCGATCTGGCAGGCTGATTCCAGCTTCTTGGAGGGCACGGAGGGCACCGATAGCTAAACTATCGCTGGCTGCGAAAAATGCTGGCGGGAGTTGGTCTCCCAAGTTCTGAATGGCCTCCTTCATTAAGTCATAGCCAGACTGGGCGGTAAAGCTTCCTTGAAAGACCAGTTCATCATGATAGATTCCCTTTGCTTGACTGTAGTTCCTAAAATTTTCCAGCCGCTTATCCTCAATGATTTCTTCTTGGTCGGTTGTTTCTTCAAGGCCTGTTAGAATCCCGATGCGGTCCATTCCTTGGATGAGGAAATAATCGACAACCTGTTTCATGGCAGTGTAAAAGTCCGTAATAATGCAGGTATGTCCCATGGAAAGTGTATCACTGTCTAGAAAGACAAGAGGCTTTTGGTATTCTTCAAAGGCAGAAATCTGTGCTCGGCTAAATTTACCGATACAGAGAATCCCAATCACTTCCTCGCTCAGGGTAAAAGGATGGTCATTAAAATAGCGTAAGATATCATAGTCCAGTTCTTGGGCTCTTTTTTCTATGCCTAGGCGAATCTGGTAGTAGTAGAGGTCGTCCAGCTCCCCTTGTTCGCTGACCCATTGAATAATGGCAATCTTTTGCTTGGGCTTATGGGACTCGCCTGTTTTGAGGTGCTTGGTGTAGCCTAGCTCTTCAGCAACAGTTAAAATACGGTGTCTGGTTTCTTCTGTAACAGATAGGCTCTGGTCGCGGTTTAGGACACGGGATACGGTCGCGATAGAGACAGAAGCTAGTTGTGCAATATCTTTTAAGGTAGCCATAAATCCTCCTTCTTTTAAGTTAGTATATCATATTTTTCTGTATTTTACTGATAGTTTAGTAAAATTTTAGTAAAAAGGATTGACCTTGGGAAATCCCTTGGATACAATAGAAGAAAACGATTACACGTTAAGGTGACTTAACGGACAGTCAAAGGAGAATTCATATGACACAACATCTTACTGCTGAAGCTCTTCGCAAAGACTTTCTTGCTGTTTTTGGTAAAGAAGCAGACCAAACTTTCTTTTCACCAGGTCGTATCAATCTGATTGGTGAACACACAGACTACAACGGTGGGCATGTTTTTCCTGCTGCTATTTCCTTGGGAACTTACGGTGCAGCTCGCAAGCGTGACGATCAAGTCTTGCGTTTCTACTCAGCCAACTTTGAGGACAAGGGCATTATCGAAGTGCCTCTAGCGGATCTCAAGTTTGAAAAAGAGCACAACTGGACCAATTATCCAAAAGGTGTCCTTCATTTCTTGCAAGAAGCTGGGCACGTGATTGATAAAGGTTTTGATTTTTATGTTTATGGAAATATCCCAAATGGTGCTGGCTTGTCTTCTTCAGCATCATTGGAACTCTTGACAGGAGTCGTGGCAGAGCATCTCTTTGATTTAAAATTAGAGCGTCTCGATTTGGTTAAAATCGGAAAACAAACAGAAAACAACTTTATCGGAGTCAACTCTGGTATCATGGACCAGTTTGCTATTGGTATGGGGGCTGACCAACGTGCTATTTACTTAGATACTAACACTTTAGAGTATGATTTGGTACCACTTGACTTGAAGGACAATGTCGTTGTTATTATGAACACCAATAAACGTCGTGAACTAGCAGACTCTAAGTACAATGAACGTCGTGCTGAGTGTGAAAAAGCAGTGGAAGAATTGCAAGTTGCCTTGGATATTAAGACCCTGGGTGAATTGGATGAGTGGGCCTTTGACCAATATAGCTATCTGATTAAAGATGAAAATCGTTTGAAACGTGCTCGCCATGCTGTGCTTGAAAACCAACGCACCCTCAAAGCTCAAGTAGCCCTTCAAGCAGGAGATTTGGAAACATTTGGTCGTTTGATGAATGCGTCACACGTTTCCCTAGAGCATGACTATGAAGTAACTGGTTTGGAATTGGACACCCTCGTTCACACAGCTTGGGCACAAGAAGGAGTTCTCGGTGCTCGTATGACAGGGGCAGGTTTTGGCGGATGTGCCATTGCTTTGGTGCAAAAAGATGCTGTTGATGCCTTTAAGGAAGCTGTTGGCAAACACTACGAGGAAGTAGTTGGATACGCTCCAAGCTTCTATATCGCTGAAGTTGCAGGTGGCACTCGCGTCCTTGACTAGTCAAAAGGAGGCTCTATAGTGACCTTAGTAGATAAATTTGTAACACATGTCATTTCTGAAAGTTCATTTGAGGAAATGGATCGAATCTACCTGACCAATCGTGTCTTGGCACGAGTGGGAGACGGTGTTTTGGAAGTTGAGACCAATCTGGATAAAGTGATTGACCTCAAGGACCAGCTGGTTGAGGAAGCCGTTCGATTAGAAACGATTGAGGATAGTCAGACTGAGCGTGAAATCCTCGGTGCTGAACTGATGAACTTGGTGACCCCTTGTCCGAGTCAGGTCAATCGTGACTTCTGGGCAACCTATGCCCAATCTCCTGAGCAAGCGATAGCGAATTTCTACCAACTCAGTCAGAAGAATGACTACATCAAACTCAAGGCTATTGCTAAAAATATCGCTTATCGTGTTCAATCTGATTACGGAGAGCTTGAAATTACCATCAACCTCTCTAAGCCTGAGAAGGATCCGAAAGAGATTGCGGCAGCTAAGTTGGTGCAAGCTAGCAATTATCCTCAGTGTCAGCTTTGTCTAGAGAACGAAGGCTACCATGGTCGGGTCAACCACCCAGCTCGCAGCAATCACCGTATTATCCGCTTTGAAATGGCTGGTCAGGAGTGGGGCTTCCAGTATTCGCCCTATGCTTATTTTAATGAGCACTGTATTTTCTTAGATGGCCAGCATCGTCCCATGGCGATTAGCGTCAGAGTTTTGAGCGTCTACTGGCTATTGTAGAGCAGTTTCCAGGATATTTTGCTGGCTCTAATGCCGACCTGCCGATTGTGGGGGGCTCTATTCTGACTCATGACCACTATCAGGGAGGCCGTCACGTATTTCCTATGGAATTGGCTCCTCTGCAAAAGACCTTCCTATTTGCTGGTTTTGAGCAGGTCAAGGCTGGCATTGTCAAATGGCCAATGTCAGTATTGCGTTTGACTTCGGATTCCAAAGAAGATTTGATCAACTTAGCTGACAAGATTTTGCAGGAATGGCGTCAGTATTCAGATTCTGCAGTGCAGATTTTGGCAGAGACAGACGGGACACCGCATCACACCATCACACCTATTGCGCGTAAGCGCGACGGTCAGTTTGAGTTGGACTTAGTCTTGAGAGACAATCAGACATCGCTAGAGCATCCTGATGGCACCTATCATCCCCACAAGGATGTCCAACATATCAAAAAGGAAAATATCGGCTTGATTGAGGTCATGGGCTTAGCAATCTTGCCACCACGTTTGAAAGAAGAAGTGAAGCAAGTCTCTAGCTATCTTGTAGGAGAAGCTGATACAGTTGCCAATTATCATCAGGAATGGGCAGACCAACTTAGATTCCAATATCCAGACCTAACAGATAAAGAAAAAGCCCTTGAAATCGTCAAGGACTCTGTTGGTGCTATCTTTGCGCGTGTACTTGAGGATGCAGGAGTCTACAAGCAGACGGAACAAGGACATGCAGCCTTTATGCGCTTTGTGGAGCAGGTTGGAATTTTACCAGACTAGGAGCTTTCTCCTTGCACAGTCCTATAAAAAGTAGTATCATAGTGTCGTTTGAAATATCAGGAGGAAACGATGAAAGATTTTCATTTTGACGCTATATCTGCCTTTGAAAATTACGAAATTGAAAAAATGAGAGATGGTCACGTTGTGGTGACGACCAAAGTAGTGGACTCGTCGCTCAACTACTATGGCAATGCCCATGGTGGCTATCTCTTTACTCTCTGTGACCAGATCAGTGGTTTGGTGGTTATCTCGCTGGGGCTTGATGGAGTGACACTCCAATCCTCTATCAACTACCTCAAAGCAGGAAAACTCGACGATGTGCTGACCATTAAAGGAGAATGTGTCCATCAAGGTCGCACAACCTGTGTAGTGGATGTCGATATTACCAATCAAGAAGGCAGAAATGTCTGCAAGGCAACCTTTACCATGTTTGTCACAGGCCAGCGGTCAGAAGACAGACAGGTAAGGATATAGATAAACTAAAAAAGAGGTTCACACCTCTTTTTTAGTTTCAGATAAATCAATCAATTTCTTTAATAAACTTAGCAATTTCTTTTACAATTTCAGTAACTAAAGCATTTCCCATAAAAAACATTCTCATTTTATCAGATACCTCTACAATAGAACCGTCAGATAGTTTCTTTTTAGCTGTCCAATCATCTGGGAAATCCTGAAGGCGTTCAGCTTCAATAGGGGTAATTAATCTATATTTATTGTTTACAAATAATAAATGTGTGGAACGATTAACAGTTCCTTCGGATGTAAGCATTGTTCGTCCTGGAAGATTTAAATCATCATAAGGGGACATTCCTCCTTCTGAATAGATGTATTGATGTCCGTCAGAAGATGTTCGTTCAATTTTTTTAGGTCCTCTAAGATATTGAAATTTTTCTAGTTTAGCCTGATCAGTTAAAAAATATTTTTCAGGTACTTCAGATTCATCTTGAAGAATTTCTCCTAGAGTAATCGGATTACCATTGTAGTTAGATTCTGTATCAATAGAATAGTATTTTCCATGTCTCATAATTCCTGTATTCCAAACAGTACCAGTAAAAGTATCTGAAACTTCAACTATATCATTTGGTAACTCATAAAACACATGACGATTTTTAACTGCTATAGGTTTAATAGGAAATTGTTTCGCAAATAGACCTTGATTGAAAATATAGTCATCATACCTATTATCTTCAAAGATTTCTTCATTTTTTTCGTAAAGATTGTCAATTTTTTGGGCAAAGACTGTATCATTTCGATATACGAAAAAGAATACACGACGTCTTCGTTGGCTTCTTCCATACTCAGCAGCATTAATAACTCTCCACTCTACAGAATATCCAAGATTATTAAAAGCTGTGAGCATGATTGCAAAATCACGTCCTCTCTGTTTTGAGGGCGCTTTTAAAAGCCTATCCACATTTTCCAGAATTAAGTATTTGGGTTTAATGATTTCCGTTGCTCTAATGATTTCCCAAAATAAAACTCCTTTTTTTCCTTCAATACCTTTCTCATTTTTTTTGCTACGCGCAACAGAGTAATCTTGGCAAGGAAAACCACCGACAATCATATCGGCATCCATTTTGGAAAATTGTTCGTCTGTTATATCAGAGATACTAATATTGATGTTTTCGCTATTGGGGAAGTGATAATCATAGACCTCAAATGCGTCTTGAGATTTACGAGATGGTTCCCATTGGTTTGCCCATTTTGTTTTAAAGAGTTGCTTATCGGCATTTTCTAATCCTATTCGAAAACCGCCAACTCCAGCAAATAGTTCGAGAACTTTCATCTTTTCTCCTTCATTTTTTACAGTTTAATCCATTATATACTATTTTCAATGATTGATCAAGTATTAATGTTTGCTTTAGTTTAATTTGATATAATATAAAAGATAGGAGAAGAAAATGGACCAAAACTTATTTAACTATAACGATGAAGATATCGATAGTGTTATTGAATATTCTCACAAACTATTAAATAGAAAATTTTCCGATGTTATGGAAGAGTATAATCGTTCACTCTATAAATCATATGACGATTATAATGATAGAGTAGTCTCTGAGGTACAAGATAAAGCAATTAGTATGAAGTCAAAAGGGCAGTATGGAAATTATATTGAAAAATATTTCTATGGTTATCAGCCAAATAGTGACTCGGAAGCTGACTTTGAAAAAATAGGTGTAGAATTAAAAGTTACTCCTTTTAAGATAAACAAAAATGGGACACTTAGTGCCAAAGAACGACTTGTATTAACAATACTAAACTATATGGAGGAAAATTTAGAGGATTTTTACTCCACTCATTTATGGAAAAAATGTGCAAAGATTTTGTTATTGTTTTACAATGGCTTAATTCCTAATCAAACAATGAAGGACTATGTCATTGAAAAAATATTTTTATATGAATGGTTTGAGGAGGATATGGCAGTCATCCTTGAAGACTATCAGAAGATTACAAATAAAATCAAAAATGGAAGGGCGCATGAATTATCAGAATCAGATGGAAACTATTTATCAACTTGTACAAAAGGGGCAGGTAAAGGAAAGGATTTAAGACAACAACCCTTTAGTCATGAATTAGCAAAACAAAGAGCTTGGGAATTAAAATCAAGTTATATGACCTACCTGATTAATCATAAAATCTTTAACCAATCAGATCAAGAAAGTGTTCTGGCTAATTTTAGGGGCGAGAAAAAATCATTTACTGAGGTTATTGCAGAGAAAATTCTTTCCTACAAAGGTTTTTCTGAACAAGAGTTATATGATAGATTTGAAGTGAATCCAAAAGCAAAAGGTAAGAATAGTACTCTGATTAGAAAAATTTTAGGCTTAACAGGGGATTTAGATAAGACAAAAGAATTTCAAAAAGCAAACATGAATTTGAGAGTCATTCGAGTAGATAAGAATAATTTACCTAAGGAAGACTCCCCATTTAAAACTTATTATTTTAAAGAACTAGCAGCAATAGATAGTTGGGAATCATCACATGTTTATAATGAAATTTATAATAAACGGTTCCTCTTCGTTATTTTTAAGGAAATTGAACCTAAGCTATTTGTATTAGATTCTATCAAATTTTGGGGATTTCAGGATAGACAATTAGAAGAAATCCAAAGAGTGTGGCAGGAAACTAGACAAATTATTTCTGACGGAGTTAAATTAACTCAAAATGGTAATAAAGTTTCAACTAATTTCCCTCAAAGTAAGATAAATAGAATCTTATTTACGAAATTACATGCTACCAATGCTTATTATGAAATTGAAAAAGGAAAATTTGTTGGGAAAGGCTCATTATCTGATACGGATGAACTTCCAGATGGGCGTAGGATTACAAAACACTCCTTTTGGATGCCTAAGAAGTTTATAAAAGAAATATTAGATGGGAATTGGGATTGATTATATTTATAATCAACTTGTGATAAACAAAAAAGAGGCTTACACCTCTTTTTCTTATTTCTTTTTATGATTTAATACGGCATTGAGGACAATGGCAAGTAGGCTGGCTACAACGATTCCGTTTGAGAAGAACATTTGGAAGGCTGTTGGCATGCTGACAAAGAGATTACTGTTGTTTAGTCCTACACCTGCAGCGATGGAAACAGCTGCGATAAGAAAGTTGTGTTCATTGTTAGCAAAGTCAACACGAGCGAGGATTTGCATTCCTTGAATCGATACAAAACCAAACATCACCAGCATAGCACCACCAAGGACAGGACTTGGAATGATTTGAGCAAGGGCACCAAACTTAGGAAGGAGTCCAAGGAGAACCAGGAAACCAGCTGCGTAGTAGATTGGCAGGCGAGTCTTAATGCCTGACAATTTAACCAAACCAACGTTTTGTGAAAATCCTGTGTAAGGGAAGGTGTTAAAGATTCCTCCGAGAAGTACGGCCAAACCTTCTGCGCGGTAACCGTTGCGCAGGCGCGTGCTGTCGATTGGATCCTTTGTGATATCAGACAAGGCTAGGTAAACACCAGTAGATTCAACCATAGACACCGTTGCGATGATACACATCATGACAATAGATGAGATTTCAAAGGTTGGCATCCCAAAGTAGAGGGGAGTTGGGACATGGACAAGTGGTGCTGCCGCAACAGGAGAGAAGTCCACCAACCCCATGCTAGCAGCAATGGCAGTTCCAACAACTAGACCAATCAAAATGGAGATAGACTTGATAAATCCTTTGGTAAAGATGTTAATCAAGAGGATAATCAGAACAGTGATAGCTGCAAGCAAGAGACTTTGACCAGTTGGCTCTGGAACGTTATTTCCCATATTTCCAATAGCGACAGGAATCAAGGTTAAACCAATCGTGGTAATAACAGATCCTGTTACGATAGATGGGAAGAGATTGGCTACTTTTGAGAAAATGCCTGACACAAGAACCACGTAAATCCCTGATGCGATAAGGGCACCAAACATAGCGCCACTACCATGGCTTTGCCCAATCATAATCAAGGGAGCGACGGATTGGAAGGCTACTCCGAGAACGACTGGTAGTCCAATCCCAAAGTATTTGTTGAGTTGGAGTTGGAGGAAGGTTGCCACACCACACATGAAGATATCTGTGGAAATCAGGTAGGTCAACTGCTCAGTTGAATAGCCAAGGGCTGTCGCAATCATGATAGGAACCAGGATGGATCCTGAGTACATGGCTAGTAAGTGTTGCAAGCCAAGAACGGCTGCTTGCGAATGTTTTTCTTGAGTTTGCATTAGAGATCTGCCTCCTTAAAAATAACTTGACCATTTTCAAAACGATCCAAACGAGCGAGTGATAGGACAGGATAGCCTGCTTTTTCAAGCAAATCACGGCCATCTTGGAAAGATTTTTCAATCACAATACCGATAGCTTCGACTGTTGCTCCAGCCTGTTCGATGATTTGAATCAAGCCTTTAGCAGCTTGGCCATTAGCAAGGAAGTCGTCGATAATCAAAACCTTGTCCTCTGGTGAGAGGAATTTTCCAGCGATAGAAACGGTGCTGGTTACCTGCTTGGTAAAGGAGTAAACTTCGGCAGTCAAGATGCCTTCGTTCATAGTGATGTTTTTAGCTTTTTTAGCGAAAATCATGGGAACGTTTAAGGCTTCAGCTGTAAAAACGGCTGGGGCAATACCTGACGCTTCAATGGTTACAACCTTGGTAATGCCAGCAGAAGCAAATTTTTCCGCAAAAACCTTACCAATCTCTCGCATCAAGCTAAAGTCAACTTGGTGGGTTAAAAAGGAATCTACCTTGAGGATGTTATCACCCAAGATATGCCCATCCTTGAGGATGCGCTCTTCTAATAATTTCATAAGACCTCCTAAAGTCTAAAAGCCAATCCATTTGCTTGTTTATAGTTTCTGGCAAGAAATAGAAAAAGGACCTACTTAATCTCTAAGTAAGTCCCCCAAATAGGCATGGCAAAAACGACCATACCTCACTCTGACTTACTTATTGTTAGGTGTTCCGGCACCTTGTAGAAACGTCGTGCCAATTCACGACATAAACAAGTAAAATGATATTCAATTTCAAATAGGCTTGAGCTAATGTTTTTATTTTACACTAAATAACTTTAGAAATCAAATATTTTGTTAGTGTTTTGGTTTGAAAAACGAACAAATATAATAAAAATGGGCAAAAATTAACTTATTGGCTAACATTTAGAAGATTTTTCCATCATAAAAGGCATATTATCAAGATTTTTCAAGACTTGACAATATGCCTTTTTCTAACTTTAAAGACTTTTTCCCAATCTTTATTGTTCTACTCGCTAAATCTTAAAAAATAGCCATCTGGGTCCAGAACTGCAAATTCATGGGGATATATAAAGCTATCTCCTACTCGAAATTCTCTCTTTGTCAGGGGACGATGGATAGGATAGTCAGCTTCCAGCAGTTTTTGGTGGAGCTGAGGAACATCTGCAATGCCAAAGGAAATATTGACACCGCGTCCGAAAGGATAGGTCAGCTGAGCTAATTCTTCTGCGCTTCCTTCTTCTAGCATAAGTTGGCAGTCTTCAAGCGAGAGGAAGAGAAATTTCTCCTCGGGGCGCTCGTATTCGACAGAGAATCTCAGCAAGTCGCAGTAGAAGTGGCGTGACTTTTCGAGGTCAGATACTACAAATTCAGGAATGACAGCTTGATAGTCCATTAGCTTTCTCCTTAGAGCTCAATCTCCATGACAATGGGTGTGTGGTCTTGACGCGCACCTGAGTCGATCATATCAGACTTGGTCACCTTGTTAGCGATGCGGTTACTTGTGAGCCAGTAGTCGATTCTCCAGCCTGTATTGTTGATTTTGGAAGTCTTGCTGCGTTGTGCCCACCAAGTGTAGCGTTCTGGAACATCGCCGTGAAGATGACGGAAGGTGTCGGTAAATCCTGTTGCCAAGAGATTGGTAAATCCAGCACGTTCCTCGTCGGTAAATCCTGGTGAACGGCGGTTGCTGGCAGGATTTGCAAGGTCGATTTCATTGTGGGCCACGTTGTAGTCACCGGTCGCAAGGACTGGTTTTTCTTTGTCCAGTTCAGCTAAGTATTCTGCATATTTGACATCCCAGACTTGGCGTTCTTCCAAACGTTTGAGGCCGTCGCCAGCGTTTGGAGTGTAAACTTGGGTCACGAAAAATTCATCAAATTCTAGAGTGATGATGCGGCCTTCCAAGTCCATGGTAGAAGGAGCACCGATTTCTGGGAAAGTGACAGTAGGTGTAAGTTCTTTCTTATAAAGGAACATGGTTCCAGCATAGCCTTTACGGGCAGGTTCTTGGGAAGAGCGCCACGTGTTTTCGTAGTCTGGGAAGAGTTCAGCTAAAATTTCCAAGTGTTTCTTTGTAGGCCCCTTGGCAGAAAGCTTGGTTTCTTGGATAGCGATGATATCAGCATTTTCAGCGATCAAGGTTTGTAGTACTTCTTGGGACAATTTGGCACGAGCTGAGTCACTAGTTAGGGCAGCATTGAGGGAATCAATATTCCATGAGATGAGTTTCATAAAGTTACCTTTTTCATTCAGATTATAGATTTTATTATACCAAAAAAAGGTCCATTTCCCCAACGTATGGCTTGAAAAATCACTCTCTTTCGTTTATAATTAAGAATGATTTTATGAAAGGGAGTGAAAATAAATGAAATTTTACTCATATGACTATGTACTTAGCCAAATCAGTCAGCAAAATGGAATGATGATTGGCTTTGGGATTGTGCTCCTAGCTATCACAGGATTTTTTGCTTTTAAAGCCTATCGAGATAAAAAGGGGACTAAGTTTCGGGAATTGGTCATGATTTTGGCCTTGACCTTGGTGGCCATGCTTTTGGTGACAATCTCAAAATACCAGACCAATCAAGCCTCTAACAACCAATTTCAAACTTCCCTTCATTTCATAGAGGTTGTTTCCAAAGACTTGGGAGTGGATAAATCAGAAGTTTATGTCAATACTTCAGCTGCCACTGATGGAGCACTTATCAAGGTAGGTTCAAATTTCTATCGTGCCATGAACGGGAGCCAACCAGACAAGTATCTTTTAGAGAAATTAGAATTGCATCAAACAGACGCTATTGAATTGGTGGAGGTAAACAAATGACACTCAACTATATGGAAATTTTAATCAAACTGGCCTTGGGTCTTTTCTCTCTTGTTTTTGTTATTAATGTGACAGGAAAGGGGAATCTAGCACCTAACTCTGCTACAGACCAAATTCAGAACTATGTTCTTGGTGGTATCATCGGTGGGGTGATTTACAATAGTTCAATCAGCATTCTGCAGTACGCAGTGATTTTGATGATGTGGACGATTTTGGTCTTGACCCTCAAGTGGCTCAATAACAATGTTCGTTTTGTCAAACGCTTGATTGATGGAAAACCAACTCTCCTTATCAAAAATGGGCAGATTGACCCAGAAGCCTGTCGTTCAGTTGGTTTGTCTGCAGCAGAAGTTGCTCTCAAACTTCGTAGCCAAGGGATTTTCCAGATGAAACAGGTCAAACGCGCTGTGCAGGAGCAAAATGGCCAACTCATCGTGGTCCAAATAGGAGATGAAAATCCTAAGTATCCAGTTGTGACTGACGGTGTGATCCAAGTCGATGTCTTGGAAACGATTGGCCGTAGCGAAGAGTGGCTGCTTGATAATCTCAGCAAACAAGGACATGACAATGTAGCCAATATCTTTATCGCTGAGTATGACAAGGGTGCGGTCACAGTCGTAACCTATGAATAAGAAAAACCTGGGGTCTTGGCCTCAGGTTTCTATTTGCAATCAGAAAGGGATGTTATGTCCATTATTCAAAAACTTTGGTGGTTTTTCAAGTTAGAAAAACGCCGTTATTTAGTCGGGATTGTGGCTCTGGTCTTTGTTTCCGTCCTCAACCTCATTCCCCCAATGGTTATGGGGAGGGTCATTGATGCCATCACATCGGGGCAATTAACCCAGCAGGACCTCCTTCTTGCCCTATTTTACTTGCTTCTTGCAGCCTTTGGGATGTACTATCTGCGCTATGTTTGGCGTATGTATATCCTTGGGACTTCCTACCGTTTGGGACAGATTATGCGCTCTCGCTTATTTGAACATTTCACAAAAATGTCTCCAGCTTTTTATCAAACCTACCGGACGGGGGACCTGATGGCACACGCAACCAATGATATCAATGCCCTAACGCGTCTGGCAGGGGGTGGTGTTATGTCTGCCGTGGATGCCTCTATCACGGCTTTAGTGACCTTGATGACCATGCTCTTTAGCATTTCGTGGCAAATGACCCTAGTTGCCATTTTACCCTTACCTTTCATGGCTTATGCGACCAGTCGTTTAGGTAGAAAGACTCATAAGGCCTTTGGTGAATCACAAGCTGCCTTTTCTGAACTCAATAACAAGGTGCAGGAGTCCGTATCAGGTATTAAAGTGACCAAGTCTTTCGGGTACCAGGCGGACGAGCTCAAGTCCTTTCAGGCAGTCAATGAATTGACCTTCCAAAAGAATCTCCAAACCATGAGATACGATAGTCTCTTTGACCCCATGGTTCTCTTGTTTGTTGGTTCCTCCTATGTTTTAACGCTTTTGGTGGGCTCTTTGATGGTTCAGGAGGGGCAGATTACCGTTGGGAATCTAGTTACCTTTATCAGCTACTTGGATATGCTAGTTTGGCCTCTTATGGCCATCGGCTTCCTCTTTAATATTACCCAGCGAGGGAAGGTTTCTTACCAGCGGATTGAGGAACTTTTGTCTCAGGAATCACCTGTACAAGACCCTGAGTTTCCTTTGGATGGCATTGAAAACGGGTGCCTGCAGTACGCTATTGATAGTTTTGCCTTTGAAAATGAGGAAACACTGACGGATATTCATTTCAGTTTGGAAAAAGGGCAAACATTGGGCTTGGTCGGACAGACAGGCTCTGGGAAAACGTCCTTGATCAAGCTCCTCTTGCGTGAATACGATGTGGACAAGGGAGCCATTTATCTAAATGGTCACGATATAAGGGATTATCGTCTGACAGACCTTCGTAGTCTTATGGGCTATGTTCCTCAGGACCAGTTTCTCTTTGCGACTTCGATTTTAGATAATATCCGCTTTGGCAATCCTAACTTGCCCCTTTCAGCGGTCGAGGAAGCGACTAAGCTAGCTCAAGTTTATCAAGACATTGTAGCCATGCCTCAGGGATTTGATACGCTGATTGGAGAAAAAGGAGTCAGTCTTTCTGGAGGTCAAAAGCAGCGTCTGGCCATGAGTCGGGCTATGATTTTAGACCCTGATATCTTGATTTTGGATGATTCTTTGTCCGCCGTGGATGCCAAGACAGAGTATGCGATTATCGACAACCTCAAGGAGACGCGAAAGGACAAGACAACCATTATTACGGCTCATCGCCTCAGTGCGGTTGTCCATGCAGATTTGATTTTAGTCCTGCAAAATGGTCAAATTATCGAACGAGGCAGGCACGAAGACTTGCTAGCTATGGATGGCTGGTATGCCCAAACCTACCAGTCTCAGCAGTTAGAAATGAAAGGAGAAGAAGATGCAGAATAAACAAGAACAATGGGTTGTATTGAAGCGCTTGATGTCCTATCTCAAGCCTTATGGTCTCCTGACTTTTTTGGCACTCAGTTTTCTCCTAGCAACGACGGTCATTAAAAGTGTCATTCCCCTTGTGGCTTCCCACTTTATTGACCAGTATCTCAGCAATCTCAACCAATTCGCTGTGACCGTTTTGCTGGTCTACTATGGCCTTTATATCCTACAAACTCTGGTCCAGTATGTCGGTAATCTTCTCTTTGCGCGCGTGTCTTACAGTATTGTTAGGGATATTCGTCGGGATGCCTTTGCCAATATGGAAAAACTAGGCATGTCTTACTTTGACAAGACGCCAGCAGGCTCTATCGTCTCGCGTTTGACAAATGACACCGAGACCATCAGCGATATGTTTTCAGGGATTTTATCTAGCTTTATCTCAGCAGTTTTCATCTTTCTGACAACTCTTTATACCATGTTGGTATTGGATTTTCGTTTGACAGCATTAGTCTTGCTCTTTCTCCCCTTGATTTTCCTTTTGGTCAATCTCTATCGGAAAAAATCAGTGAAAATCATTGAGAAAACCAGAAGTCTCTTGTCAGATATCAATAGCAAGCTGGCTGAAAATATCGAGGGAATCAGAATAATCCAGGCCTTTAATCAAGAGAAGCGCCTGCAGGCGGAATTCGATGAAATCAACCAAGAACACTTGGTCTATGCCAACCGTTCTGTAGCCTTGGATGCCCTCTTTTTGCGCCCTGCCATGAGTTTGCTGAAACTCCTAGGATACGCTGTTTTGATGGCCTATTTTGGCTATCGTGGTCTTTATCTGGGAATAACGGCAGGAACCATGTATGCCTTTATCCAGTATATCAATCGTCTCTTTGATCCCTTGATTGAAGTGACGCAAAACTTCTCAACCCTGCAAACGTCTATGGTTTCTGCAGGTCGTGTCTTTTCCCTGATAGACGAGAGGACCTATGAACCTCTTCAAGAAAATGGCCAGGCTAAAGTCAAAGAAGGCAATATCCGTTTTGAACATGTGTGTTTCTCGTATGACGGTAAACATCAGATTCTGGATGATATTTCCTTTTCGGTTAACAAGGGTGAAACCATTGCATTTGTAGGCCATACAGGTTCAGGGAAATCTTCGATTATTAATGTCCTCATGCGCTTTTATGAATTCCAGTCAGGGCGAGTTCTCTTGGATGATGTGGATATCAGGGACTACAGTCAGGAAGAGTTGAGAAAAAACATTGGTCTGGTCTTGCAGGATCCCTTCCTCTATCACGGGACCATTAAGTCCAATATCGCCATGTACCAAGACATTAGTGATGAGCAGGTCCAGGCTGCGGCAGCCTTCGTGGATGCAGATTCCTTTATTCAAGAACTTCCTCAGGGATATGATGCACCTGTGTCTGAGCGTGGTTCGAGCTTCTCTACTGGTCAGCGTCAGCTTCTTGCCTTTGCTAGAACAGTCGCCAGTCAGCCTAAAATCCTGATTTTGGATGAAGCGACAGCCAATATTGACTCTGAAACAGAAAGTTTGGTTCAAGCTTCTCTGGCTAAGATGAGACAGGGACGAACAACCATTGCCATCGCCCATCGTCTTTCTACCATCCAAGATGCCAACTGTATCTATGTTTTGGATAAGGGGCGCATTATCGAGAGTGGAACCCATGAGGAACTCTTGGCTCTGGGTGGAACCTACCACAAGATGTATAGCTTGCAGGCAGGGGCCATGGCCTAATACTCTTTGAAAATCTCTTCAAATCCATGTCAGCTTTATCTGCAACCTCAAAGCTGTACTTTGATTTTCATTGAGTGTAAGAAGGAAATCCTTCAAATTACAGATTTCTTTCACCGCCTTTTCCATTTTGTGGTATAATGAAAAATGTTGACAAATAGTATAATAAAAACAAAGGAGAAACAGCATGCTGAAATGGGAAGACTTGCCCGTGGAAATGAAATCAAGCGAGGTTGAGTCTTACTACCAGCTTGTCTCTAAAAGGAAAGGTTCGCTGATTTTTAAGCGTTGCTTGGACTGGGTTCTAGCCTTGGTCTTACTGATTCTAACCTCTCCTATCTTTCTCATCTTGAGCATTTGGATCAAGTTGGATAGCAAGGGGCCAGTGATTTACAAGCAAGAGCGCGTGACCCAGTACAATCGACCTTTCAAGATTTGGAAGTTCCGTACCATGGTGACGGATGCGGATAAAAAAGGGAGTCTGGTGACTTCTGCTAACGATAGCCGCATTACCAAGGTTGGCAATTTCATCCGCCGTGTGCGTTTGGATGAACTGCCTCAGCTGGTCAATGTCCTTAAAGGTGAGATGTCCTTTGTTGGGACACGTCCTGAAGTGCCACGTTACACAGAGCAGTATAGCCCTGAAATGATGGCAACCTTGCTTTTGCCAGCAGGGATTACCTCTCCAGCCAGCATCAACTACAAGGATGAGGACACCATTATTAGTCAAATGACGGAGAAAGGTTTGTCGGTTGACCAGGCCTATGTGGAGAATGTTCTTCCTGAAAAGATGCGCTATAACCTCGACTATCTCCGAGAGTTTAGTTTCCTTGGAGACATCAAAATCATGTTTCAAACCGTGTTTGAAGTGCTAAAATAAAGTAGTCATGAGAAAATGAGTACAGATAAAAGGAGCAAATCAATGCCAAATTACAATATTCCATTTTCACCACCCGATATTACGGAAGCAGAAATTGCTGAAGTAGCGGATACCCTGCGTTCTGGTTGGATTACAACAGGTCCTAAGACAAAAGAACTGGAGCGTCGCTTGTCTCAATACACACAGACGCCCAAGACTGTCTGTCTTAACTCTGAGACTGCCGCGCTTGAGTTGATTTTGCGCGTCTTGGAAGTGGGACCTGGTGATGAAGTCATCGTTCCAGCCATGACCTATACAGCTTCATGTAGTGTTATCACTCACGTAGGGGCGACCCCTGTCATGGTGGATATCCAAGCAGATACGTTTGAAATGGACTATGACTTGCTTGAGCAAGCCATTACTGAAAAGACTAAGGTGATTATTCCAGTTGAGCTTGCGGGGATTGTTTGCGACTATGACCGTTTGTTCCAAGTTGTGGAGAAAAAACGTGATCTCTTTACTGCTTCAAGCAAGTGGCAAAAAGTCTTTAACCGTATCGTGATAGTTTCTGATAGTGCTCATGCTTTGGGATCTACTTATAAAGGACAACCAGCTGGTTCTATCGCTGACTTTACTTCCTTCTCATTCCATGCGGTTAAGAACTTTACAACTGCGGAGGGAGGAAGTGCTACTTGGAAAGCTAATCCAGCGATTGACGACGAAGAGATGTACAAGGAATTCCAAATCCTTTCCCTTCACGGGCAAACTAAGGATGCTCTTGCAAAGATGCAACTGGGGTCATGGGAATACGATATCGTTACACCAGCCTACAAGTGCAACATGACCGATATCATGGCTTCACTTGGTTTGGTACAATTGGATCGCTATCCAAGTTTGTTGCAACGTCGTAAGGACATCGTGGACCGCTATGATCGTGGTTTTGCAGGTTCTCGCATCCATCCTTTGGCACACAAGACTGAAACTGTCGAATCTTCACGCCACCTCTACATCACCCATGTAGAAGGAGCGAGTTTAGAAGAACGCAATCTTATCATCCAAGAATTAGCAAAAGCAGGAATTGCAAGCAATGTCCACTACAAACCGCTTCCGCTCTTGACAGCCTATAAGAATCTTGGCTTTGATATGACGAACTATCCTAAGGCTTATGCCTTCTTTAAAAATGAAATTACGCTCCCTCTTCACACTAAATTAAGCGATGAAGAAGTGGACTATATCATTGAGACTTTCAAAACAGTTTCTGAAAAAGTGCTAACTTCATCAAAAAAATTGTAAAAAAGTCTTGACAAAGAAAAAACAAAGTATTAAAATAAGTTCAATAAATCAGAAAAGTAACTATTTTTGATCTTCAGGGAGCCTGTGGTGATTGCGAACAGGTGGTTGGAAGTAGTGAAAGTGGGCTGATTTTAAAAATGAATTTGAAACAATGAAAATTCGGTGCGCACACCTTACAGTGCAACTTGTTGTTAGACAAGGCAGAGATGTAAAGGGATAGTCCCTTTATAATTGAGGTGGCACCGCGTTACCAACGCCCTCACACGGAAGTATTTTCTGTGTGTGGGCTTTTTTCATATCTTGGAACCAATACAGAAAGAGGAAAAATTTTATGACAACTAAAGGTTATTTTGGACAATTTGGTGGTAGTTTTGTACCGGAACCGATTCAGGCTTTGTTGGATGAGTTGGAAGTGACATTTGACAAGTACAAGGATGATCCAGAATTTTTGGCAGAATTTCGCCATTACTTGAAGGATTATTCAGGTCGCGAAACACCGCTCTATTTTGCAGAAAGTTTGACAGAACACCTAGGTGGAGCTAAGATTTATCTCAAACGTGAAGACCTTAACCACCTTGGTTCTCACAAGCTCAACAACGTTTTAGGACAAATTCTTCTTGCTAAACGCATGGGCAAAAAACGAGTAATCGCAGAAACAGGAGCTGGTCAGCACGGTGTTGCGACAGCAGCGGCTGCAGCCAAGTTTGGTATGGCCTGTGATGTCTACATGGGGGCAGAGGATGTGGAGCGTCAACGTCTCAATGTTTTCCGTATGGAGATGATGGGAGCAACTGTTCACGCAGTTGAAACAGGGACACGAACTCTTAAGGATGCGGTTGATGCAGCCTTTGGAGCATGGATGAATGACCTTGAAGCCTTCTATGTTTTGGGATCTGCTGTGGGTCCTCACCCTTATCCTACAATTGTTCATGAATTCCAAAAAGTCATCAGTGAAGAATCTCGTCGTCAAATCTTGGAAAAAGAAGGCCGTTTACCAGACTATGTTATTGCCTGTGTAGGTGGTGGTTCCAATGCCATCGGTGCATTTTCTCAGTATGTAGCTGATGAAGAAGTTAAATTGGTTGGGGTTGAAGCTGCTGGTCACGGACTTGACACAGACAAGCACGCAGCTACTATGACAAAAGGTAGTATCGGAATTGTCGACGGCATGAAGACTTATGCAGTCTTTAAGGAAGATGGAGAGCTAGCTCCAGTTTACTCTATCTCAGCTGGATTGGACTATCCAGGGGTTGGACCAGAACACGCCTACTTTAAAGATTCAGGTCGCGTGGAATATGTGGCAGCGACAGATGAAGAAGCTGTTCAAGCCTTGCTCCTTCTCAGCAAGACAGAAGGAATTATCCCAGCGATTGAAAGTTCGCACGCCATCGCAGAAGCGGTTAAACGTGCACCGAAACTAAGTAAGGATGACATTATCATCATCAATGTCTCTGGTCGTGGAGACAAGGACGTAGCTGCGATTGCAGACTACCTAGAAGCTAAAAAATAATAGATGGAAAAATTACAGTCCTTTCTCTCACAGAGAGCTTGTGGTTGCTGGAAACAAGCAGAGAAAGCTGTAAGGTTGGGTCCATCTGAAACGAGAGAAGAAAACATAATTCTCAAGGGAGTGCCCTTTATCGCACAGCCTGTTACAGGAAGGCTCTGAGACAGGAATGAGAGATAGGAGAAATCCTATAATTGAGGTGGCACCGCGAATTTCGTCCTCACGCAAGTTATTTTGCGTGGGGATTTTTCATACAGTCGCCACGGACTAGAAGTAGAACTGAAAGGGAAATTACAATGGAACGAATCATTCATGGAGATGTCTTATCACCAATCTTGGCTTATATGCGCCTAAAGGGGCAACACAAGGTTATCTTAGAGAGTATTCCGAGAGACAAGGAAACCGCTCGTTTTTCTATCCTAGCCTATAATCCTGTTTTTGAGATTAAGTTTGAAAATGGGGTCCTTTATCAAAATGGTCAAGTGATTGATCGGGATCCCTTGGATTACCTTTATGAAGTAACTCATAAGAGCCAGCACCATTCAGACCTACCTTTTGGTGGGGGAGCTATTGGCTTTGTCGGTTACGATATGATTTCGCTCTATGAAGAAATTGGTCAAATCCCTGAGGATACCATTGGAACGCCAGACATGCATTTCTTCGTCTATGAGAGTTACATTGTCTTTGACCACAAGAAGGAGAAAATCCATGTCATCGAGGATGCTCTCTATAGTGAGCGTAGTCAAGAAGACTTGGAAAAAGCCTTAAACCAAGTGCTTGAGGAATTACGCATTCCTGCTCCAAATGAATTTGAAGATTTGGATTTATCACCACTTGACTTCAAACCCCATATCGCTCCTCAGAAGTTTGAGGAAATGGTGGAAACAGCTCGTGACTTGATTCGTAACGGGGATATGTTCCAATGTGTACTTAGTCAACGCTTCTCAGCAGAAGTGACTGGAAATCCATTTGACTTCTACAGAAATCTCCGCGTGACTAATCCTTCTAATTACCTTTATTTCTATGATTTTGGTGATTATCAAATCATCGGTGCCAGTCCAGAAAGTTTGGTTTCTGTCAAAAATGGCATCGTAACAACCAATCCGATTGCAGGGACACGCCCAAGAGGAGCTACGGATGAAGAAGACAAGGCTTTGGCGACAGACCTGCTTTCGGATGAGAAGGAAACAGCAGAGCATCGAATGTTAGTAGACTTGGGTCGTAATGATATTGGCCGCATCTCTGAAACGGCCAGTGTCCAAGTCACCAAGTATATGGAAGTGGAGCTCTTCCGTTATGTTATGCATTTGACCAGTGTGGTCAAGGGGCGTTTGCTTCCAGAACTCACTGCTATGGATGCCTTGAAAGCAACACTTCCTGCTGGAACTGTTTCTGGAGCACCAAAAATTCGCGCGATGAGACGCATCTATGAACTGGAAACGGAAAAACGGGGCGTATACGCAGGAGCAATCGGCTACTTGTCTGCGACGGGTGATATGGATTTCGCCATTGCCATCCGAACCATGATTCTCAAAAATCAAACAGCCTATGTGCAGGCTGGGGCAGGGATTGTCTATGACTCTATCGCCCAAAACGAATACCAAGAAACCATTAACAAAGCAAAATCTATGACTAGAATTGGAGAACTAAGACCATGATTTTATTGATTGACAACTATGATTCTTTTACCTATAACTTGGCCCAATACATTGGGAATTTTGCAGAAGTACAGGTCTTGAGAAATGATGATCCTAAGCTGTATGAAGAAGCTGAAAAAGCAGATGGTCTGGTCTTTTCTCCTGGTCCTGGTTGGCCAGTTGATGCTGGAAAGATGGAAGACATGATTCGTGATTTTGCTGGCAAGAAGCCGATTCTTGGAATTTGTTTGGGCCACCAAGCCATTGCAGAAGTCTTTGGTGGTAAGTTAGGTTTGGCTCCAAAAGTCATGCATGGGAAACAGAGCCATATCAACTTTGAAGCGCCATCTGTTCTGTATCAAGGTATCGAGGATGGCCGTGCAGTCATGCGTTATCACAGTATTTTGATTAAAGAAATGCCAGAAGACTTTGAAGTGACAGCTCGTTCGACTGATGACCAAGCCATCATGGGAATTCAACATAAAAACCTACCGATTTATGGCTTCCAGTACCATCCAGAGAGCATTGGAACGCCAGATGGATTGTCTTCTATTCGGAATTTTATCGAGAAGGTTGTAAAGTGAGGAAACTAGGATGAAAGAGATTATTGAAAAACTAGCAAAATTTGAAAATTTATCAGGTGTGGAAATGACGGATGTCATCGAGCGTATCGTAACTGGGCGTGTAACGGAAGCGCAGATTGCTTCTCTCCTTTTGGCTCTTAAGATGAAGGGGGAAACACCTGAAGAACGCACAGCCATTGCCCAAGTCATGAGAGGGCATGCCCAACATATTCCAACTGAGATTCATGATGCCATGGACAACTGTGGTACAGGTGGGGACAAGTCTTTCAGTTTTAATATTTCCACAACTGCAGCCTTTGTCTTGGCTGGTGGTGGTGTTCACATGGCAAAACACGGTAACCGCTCGATTTCTTCTAAATCTGGTTCTGCAGATGTCCTAGAAGCCTTGGGCATCAACCTAGACCTCAAACCAGCTGAACTAGGTAAGGTCTTTGATAAAACTGGCATCGTCTTTCTCTTTGCTAAAAATATGCACCCAGCTATGAAATACATCATGCCAGCTCGTTTGGAATTGGGAATCCCAACGATTATGAACTTGACTGGTCCTCTGATTCACCCAATGGCTTTGGAAACACAGCTTCTTGGAATTAGTCGTCCAGAACTGCTAGAAAGTACAGCTCAGGTTTTGAAAAATATGGGTCGCAAACGTGCCATCGTAGTTGCTGGACCAGAAGGACTGGATGAAGCTGGCTTGAACGGAACAACCAAGATTGCTCTTCTGGAAAATGGCGAAATCACCTTGTCAAGCTTCACTCCAGCGGATTTGGGAATGGAAGGCTACGCTATCGAAGATATTCGTGGAGGCAACGCTCAGGAAAATGCAGAAATTTTGCTCAGCGTTCTCAAAAATGAACCAAGTCCATTCTTGGAAACTACAGTTTTAAATGCTGGTCTTGGTTTCTATGCTAATGGTAAGGTAGCTAGTATTAAGGAAGGAGTTGCCTTAGCTCGTCAAGTGATTGCTAGTGGCAAGGCCCTTGAAAAACTCAGACTGTTACAGGAGTACCAAAAATGAGTCAGGAATTTTTAGCACGAATTTTGGAGCAGAAGGCGCGTGAGGTTGAGCAGATGGAGCTGGAGGAAATCCAGCCCCTGCGCCAGACCTATCGCTTGGCAGAATTTTTGAAGAATTATCAGGACCGCTTGCAGGTAATCTCTGAAGTCAAGAAAGCTAGCCCTAGTCTGGGAGATATCAATCTAGATGTGGATATTGTGCAACAGGCCCAGACTTATGAAGCGAACGGAGCAGTGATGATTTCCGTTCTGACAGATGAGGTTTTCTTTAAAGGACATTTGGATTATCTACGGGAGATTTCCAGTCAGGTAAACATTCCGACGCTCAACAAGGACTTTATTATCGATGAAAAGCAAATCATTCGAGCTCGCAATGCAGGTGCAACAGTCATCTTGCTCATTGTGGCAGCCTTGTCCGAAGAACGCCTCAAGGAACTTTATGACTATGCGACGGAGCTTGGTCTGGAAGTCTTGGTGGAGACTCATAATCTAGCTGAACTAGAGGTAGCTCACAGACTTGGTGCCCAGATTATCGGGGTCAATAACCGTAATTTGACCACCTTTGAAGTCGACTTGCAGACCAGTGTAGACTTGTCCCAGCACTTTAAGGAAGGACGCTATTACATTTCTGAATCTGCTATTTTCACAGGGCAGGATGCGGAACGAGTAGCGCCATACTTTAACGGAATTTTGGTAGGGACAGCTCTCATGCAGGCAGAAGATGTAGCCCAGAGAATCAAGGAGTTGCAGATTGACAAAGGTTAAGATTTGTGGACTATCGACCAAAGAAGCGGTGGAAACAGCCGTATCAGCAGGAGCAGACTATATCGGTTTTGTCTTCGCACCTAGTAAAAGACAGGTGACCTTGGATCAGGCTACTGAGCTGGCAAAGCTTATTCCTGCGGATGTCAAAAAGGTTGGTGTATTTGTTTCACCAAGTCGGGCAGAACTGCTAGAAGCGATTGAAAAAGTTGATTTGGATTTGGTTCAAGTTCACGGCCAGGTGGCAGATGATTTATTTGAGAATTTGCCTTGTGCCAGTATTCAGGCTGTGCAGGTGGATGGAGAGGGTCATGTGCCCAATTCTCAGGCAGACTATCTACTCTTTGATGCCCCTGTGGCTGGGAGTGGTCAGACCTTTGACTGGGCTCAACTGGATACGATTGGACTAACTCAGCCTTTCTTTATCGCAGGTGGGCTTAATGAAGACAATGTAGTAAAAGCAATTCAACACTTTACTCCCTATGCAGTAGATGTATCGAGCGGAGTGGAGACAGACGGACAAAAAGATCATGAAAAGATTAGAAGATTTATAGAGAGGGTAAAGAATGGCATATCAAGAACCAAATAAAGATGGATTTTACGGAAAATTCGGCGGACGTTTTGTCCCAGAAACATTGATGACAGCAGTTTTGGAGTTGGAGAAGGCCTACCGTGAAAGTCAGGCAGACCCAAGTTTCCAAGAGGAATTGAACCAGCTCTTACGTCAGTACGTAGGACGTGAAACTCCCCTTTACTACGCAAAAAACTTGACCCAGCATATCGGCGGAGCCAAGATTTATCTCAAACGTGAAGACCTTAACCATACAGGGGCCCACAAGATTAACAATGCCTTGGGACAAGTTCTTCTGGCTAAACGCATGGGCAAAAAGAAAATTATCGCTGAAACAGGTGCTGGTCAGCACGGTGTGGCAACTGCAACTGCTGCAGCCCTCTTTAACATGGAATGTACTATCTACATGGGTGAGGAAGATGTCAAACGCCAAGCCCTCAATGTCTTCCGTATGGAGCTTTTGGGAGCCAAGGTTGAGGCAGTGACAGACGGTTCGCGCGTGCTCAAGGATGCGGTCAATGCAGCCCTTCGTTCATGGGTAGCTAATATCGATGATACCCACTATATCCTTGGTTCTGCCTTGGGGCCTCATCCATTCCCAGAAATTGTTCGTGACTTCCAAAGTGTCATCGGTAGAGAAGCTAAACAACAGTACCGTGACTTAACAGGTCAAGATTTACCAGATGCCCTAGTAGCTTGTGTTGGTGGTGGTTCTAACGCTATCGGTCTCTTCCATCCATTTGTAGAAGATGAGTCAGTAGCCATGTATGGGGCTGAAGCAGCTGGACTTGGTGTAGACACAGAGCACCACGCAGCTACCTTGACCAAGGGTCGTCCGGGTGTTCTTCACGGTTCTCTCATGGATGTGCTCCAAGATGCCCATGGTCAAATTCTTGAAGCCTTCTCTATCTCTGCAGGTTTGGACTATCCTGGTATCGGTCCAGAGCATTCTCACTACCACGATATCAAACGTGCCAGCTATGTTCCTGTGACAGACGAAGAGGCCTTGGAAGGATTCCAACTCTTGTCTCGTGTGGAAGGGATTATCCCAGCCTTGGAATCTAGCCACGCTATTGCTTTTGCGGTGAAATTGGCCAAAGAACTTGGTCCAGACAAATCCATGATAGTCTGTCTATCGGGTCGTGGGGACAAGGATGTGGTTCAAGTCAAGGACCGCTTGGAAGCAGATGCAGCAAAGAAGGGAGAAGCTCATGCCTAAGACACTAACAGAAAAATTGAACGCTATCAAAGCAGCAGGAAAAGGAATTTTTGTTCCCTATATCATGGCTGGAGACCATGAGAAAGGTTTGGATGGTCTAGCTGAAACAATCCACTTTTTAGAAGATTTGGGTGTCTCTGCCATTGAAGTGGGCATTCCCTTTTCAGACCCTGTTGCAGATGGACCTGTTATCGAAGAAGCTGGCTTGCGCAGTTTAGCCCACGGGACCTCTACCCAGGCTTTAGTTGAAACCTTGAAAACCATTGAAACAGAGATTCCACTGGTCATTATGACCTACTTCAACCCCCTCTTTCAGTACGGTGTTGAGAAGTTTGTCAAAGATTTGGCAGATACAGCGGTTAAGGGCTTGATTATTCCAGACCTGCCTCATGAGCATGCCAACTTTGTAGAACCATTTTTGGCAGATACAGACATTACTTTGATTCCTTTAGTAAGCTTGACCACAGGAATTGAGCGCCAGAAAGAGTTGATTGATGGGGCAGAAGGATTTGTCTATGCCGTTGCCATCAATGGGGTGACAGGGAAATCAGGCAATTACCGCGCAGACTTGGACAAGCACTTGGCACAATTGCATCAAGTGGCCGATATCCCAGTCTTGACAGGCTTTGGTGTATCTAGTCAAGCCGATGTTGAACGCTTCAATGCGGTATCAGATGGTGTTATCGTTGGTTCAAAAATCGTAAAAGCTCTCCATCAAGGAGAGCAGATTCAGGACTTTATCAAACAAGCAGTAGCTTACCAAAAATAATTACACAAGCAGCGAGTAAGAGGAAAGGCACAAAAGGAAGTCTTTCCTTTTTCTTTTGCAGGAGAAAGGCTAGAATTCCCATCGCAGAAGCAAACTGAATCAAGATCAGTAACTCCGTTACGCTAAAGACGATAGAACAAGAAGCTAAAAAGAGGAAATCCCCTGCACCCATGCGAATATCGATAAAATGAGCCAAAATTCCAAGGACAAGGAAGAAGACCATGACTAGATTCCAGCCAGAGCCGGCCATTAGGATTAGGTGGAAAGTCATCCAGACCAGTAAGGGATATTCCTGATGGCGAAAGTCGTAGATGCCCAGGGTCAAACCCGCAGTGATTAGGATGACTTGACTCAAGGAAAGTAATTCCCAAGAGTAAAGCAGAAAGATGAGTCCTAAGCCTAGTTCAAAGAGGGCATACCAGATAGGATAAGGAGCCTTGCAGTAACGACAGCGAAAGCGATTATAGACCTGCGAGAGAACCGGAATCAAATCTAAGGGACACAAGCGAGTCTGACAGGAATCGCAGTGACTAGCAGGTTGGATAATGGATTGCTCAGGAAAACGGTCAATGACCAAACCAAGAAAGGAAGCGAGAATGCTCCCGACAAGAAAAAAATAAATATCAATCATACTTATCTATTCGTAAAAAATAGGAGAAGTAGTATAATGGAGAAACATAGACAAGATAGTGAGGTCAAGATGACAATTCGTTTTGAAGAAAATGTGAGCACAGAAAATGCTCAGCTCGTATGCAAATGGTCCAACTCTCTTGGCAAATCCTTTCAAGAACAATGGATGGGACCAAGGGTTCCTTTTCCCTTGACCATTCAAGTTTTTCAAGATTTGGAAGGAATCTTTTCAATCTTTGATGGACAAGAGTTTGTGGGGCTAATACAAAAAATCAGGCTAGAAGACAGTAATCTTCATATTGGAAGATTTTTTATCAATCCTCAGAAACAGGGGCAAGGCTTAGGTAGTCAGGCTTTAAGGAAATTTGTTAGTTTGGCCTTTGAAAATAGAGATATAGACAGTATCTCTCTAAATGTCTTCGAGGCAAATCAAAGAGCTCAGAATCTTTACCAAAAAGAAGGATTTAAAATCGTTCAAATGGTTGAAACACCTGAACGAAAATACATCATGAAAAAGAGTAGATAGAAAGTAAAAATCCTTGAAATCAATGTTGACTGCGATTATGAACCTGAATCAGCCCCTCAAAAGGGACTGTATATGAATGAACGTTACCAGTGTTTAAAAACTAAAGAATATCAGGCACTTTTATCTTCCAAGGGTAGACAAATTTTCGCTAAACGTAAGATTGATATGAAATCTGTCTTTGGGCAGATAAAGGTTTGCTTGGTTATAAGAGATGTTATCTGAGAGGTAAGCGCCAAGTGAGAATTGACATGGGATTCGTACTCATGGTCAACAACCTGCTGAAATATAATAAGAGAAAGAGGAAAAATTAAAAAGCTAGAGTTCCGCAATTGGAAATCTCTAGCTTTTTGTTTTCTGAGAATCATCTTGACTCAGACTCTTTTGACTAATGTTACTAAAAAGATAAAGTAACTTTTAGCCTTATTTATTGTCGCCACTCAACATGTTTTTAACACCTTCGATAGCGCCTTCTACAGCGTCTTTGGCATCTTCAGCAACTTCTTTTACTTTAGAAACAACTTTTTCAGCTGCTCCTTCTTTTTCCATTTTTTCATCACCGATGGCTTTCCCAACACCTTCTTTAATAGAACCTTTAGCTTGATTTAATTTTTCTTCTACTGACATGATAATTTCTCCTGTTATATTTATTTTATATTAGTTTACACGAGCTTTTTCGTGAGATACTACACCAGTTGCTGCACCTTTAACAGCTTCTACACCTTCGCTAACTTTTTCTTGAACAGTTGAGAAACCAGATCCAAGACCAGATTTAGCTTTTTCGAATTGTTCTGAAGCGAATTCTCCTGTTGATTCAGCAACGTCAGATACGCGATCTTGAAGGCTTACTGAGTCTGCTTCATGTTGTTCTTTAGTTTTGATGTCGACAACGTTTACGTTGATTTCAACAACTTCCAAGTCAGTCATTTTAGCAACTTCTGAAGATACGATTTCTCTGATTTCTGAATATAAAGCTGGAACATTTTTTTGGTACTCAGCAATAATGTTTAAGTCAACTGCAACTTGTGTTTTACCAACTTCTACGTTAACACCACTTGTTACGTCATCGCTGTTAACGATTTTTTCTTTAAGATTTGAGAAGAAACCACCGTCGATTCCCAAAAGACCTGAAACGTTTTCTAGTGACAGACCAATGATTTTTTGGATAACTTTATCTTCGTAAGTAAGTTCCCCTTTGATTTCGTGAGCTACAGCAGTAGCATCTTTCTTTTCTACGTTAGTGTTAATGTTTTTTTCGTTTGACATATGAAACTCCTTTAATTAAATTAGTAATTTTTATTTTTTTTTATTTATCTATATAGTTTTTTTCGATATATAATCCAGCTGCAACTCCCAGTGCTCCTAAAATCAATACAAATATTGTTTTGAAGAAGCCAAAGGAGATAATCAAACAAGCGAGAAATACGCCTATGAGACCTGCGATTATTGGATATCGATATTGTTTAAGCCATTCCATTTTTTACTTCCTTACTTCACACGACTAACAGTCTTTTTGTTTTGAGGTTTTGGTTTAGGCTGGTAGTCTTTTACTAGAACTTCTAGTTTAACCTGACGCTCAATACCAAAAAACTGCTTCAATCCATTAGTTATTTCATTTTGAATTAGTTGGCATCTGTCAGCGATGTTGTCCGAAGGAAGAATTTTACCTTCTACATGAACGAAACATTTATTTTTTCGTAAATTTACATGAACAGTTGGGTTCTTGATCAATCCATGATCACTTACCAAACTTCTAACAAAACCTTCGATTGCAGAATTCTTTAATTTTAATGTATCGTTTTTAGTTTCAAGTTGAATTTCCAAATAACGTTTAGGATAAAACAACACAACTAACATCGATAACAAAACTAAAGTTGATAGAGCCACTATCCCCCAGAATATATATCTAGAGAGATAAAATTCAACGAAATGATTCTGTCTCCAGCTAAATAGCTGAATGCCTAAATCACTAACTTGATGATAATCTATCAAAACAGGAAGGAAAATTGTCAAGATTAAAATACAGAAAATAATGAAAAATATTTTCTTTGTTTTTGACATATACAATCCTTTCGATTTAACATTAAACTATTTTTACCCGTCTAATCTATTTAAAAATAGTTTATTCTACAAGTAATTATTTTTCACCTGTAAAGAATGATACTACAGTAACAACAATTGCTGCTCCTGCAATAGATGGGATCAAAGCCATTCCAGCGATGGATAGGCCCCAACTACCTAAAAGGGATTGTCCTACAGATGACCCGACTAAACCAGCGAATACATTTGCGACGATTCCCATAGAACTACCTTTTTTAGTGATTCTACCTGCTACAAGTCCAATAAGACCTCCAGCAATGATTGACCACAATATTGCTTACCCTCCTTTTTTATTTTAATATCAAAAAATAAATCAATTCCTTTGATTATTGCTATTATATAATTTTGATATAAAATAATCAATTATTTTGATTATTATGTAATTTTAATATAAAAAAATCAAATTCTTTGATTGTTGCTATTATATAATTTTTAAAATTAAAAATATAATCTTTCGACTTGAATTTGATTCTGTATTTACGCCCTCAATAGACGGTAAAATAAGAAAATTGTTTATATATTGCCTCCGTAGTGTTATTATACGAAATAAAGGATCTTAGTAAAAGTCGTTACAGCATGTTATACCTATTCTTTGTGGTATAATTGCAAGAGGTTTAATCCGATAATTTATAAAGAGAGAAAGACATTCATGAGAGATTTATTATCTAAAAAAAGTCATAGGCAATTAGAATTATTAGAATTATTATTTGAACATAAACGTTGGTTTCATCGTTCTGAACTAGCAGAGTTATTAAATTGTACAGAACGTGCAGTCAAAGATGATCTATCCCATGTTAAATCTGCTTTTCCTGACTTGATTTTTCATTCTTCTACTAATGGTATACGCATTATTAATACCGATGATAGCGATATTGAAATGGTTTATCATCATTTCTTTAAGCATTCAACTCATTTTTCGATTTTAGAATTTATCTTCTTTAATGAAGGTTGTCAAGCTGAGAGTATTTGTAAAGAATTTTATATCAGTTCATCTTCGCTCTATCGTATTATTAGCCAAATCAATAAAGTGATTAAAAGGCAATTTCAATTTGAAATCAGTCTGACCCCTGTTCAAATCATTGGAAATGAGAGAGATATTCGTTACTTTTTTGCACAATATTTTTCAGAAAAATATTATTTCCTAGAATGGCCATTTGAAAATTTTTCATCAGAGCCCCTATCTCAATTGTTAGAATTGGTTTATAAGGAAACAAGCTTTCCAATGAATTTGTCAACTCATAGAATGCTAAAGTTGCTCCTAGTTACGAACCTATATAGAATAAAGTTTGGTCATTTCATGGAAGTAGAGAAAGACTCTTTTAACGATCAAAGTTTGGATTTTTTAATGCAGGCAGAAGGAATAGAAGGTGTTGCTAAGAATTTTGAATTAGAATACAATATCTCTTTAGATGAAGAAGTTGTTTGCCAATTATTTGTGTCTTACTTTCAAAAAATGTTTTTCATAGATGAAAGTCTCTTTATGAAATGCGTAAAAAAGGATAGCTATGTTGAAAAATCTTACCATCTATTGAGTGATTTTATTGATCAGATTTCAGTCAAGTATCAGATTGAGATTGAGAATAAGGATAATCTGATTTGGCATCTGCATAATACCGCACATCTGTATCGTCAAGAGTTGTCCACTGAGTTTATTTTATTTGATCAAAAAGGGAATACAATCAGGAATTTTCAAAATATTTTCCCTAAATTTGTTTCAGATGTAAAAAAAGAGCTTTCTCATTATTTAGAGACTCTTGAGGTTTGTTCTAGTTCAATGATGGTAAATCATCTATCTTATACCTTCATCACTCATACCAAACATTTGGTGCTTAATTTACTACAAAATCAGCCAAAGCTGAAGGTTCTGGTTATGAGTAATTTTGATCAGTATCATGCAAAATCCGTTGCAGAGACACTTTCTTATTATTGCAGCAACAATTTTGAACTTGAAGTTTGGACTGAATTAGAATTATCAAAGGAATCTTTAGAAGAATCGCCTTATGATATCATCATTTCTAATTTTATTATTCCTCCGATTGAAAATAAGAGACTGATCTATTCAAATAATATAAACACGGTCTCACTCATATCTTTGTTAAATGCCATGATGTTTATTCGATTAGATGAGTAACCAAAAATAACAAAAAAACGCTATTTCGCGTTTGAACTGTACCTCAAAAGTTAGACAGAAAAAATCTAATTTTTGGGGTGTTTTTGTTAAGAAAATACCTTCAATCATTTAAGTAAAATGTACATCTAGATTCATAGCCCTCTAAAACTTTTGCTTTTTTTGTAGAAGATACGAAAAAACCTTGATTCCAAGGTTTTTCCTGTTTTATGTAGATGTCTACACATGAAAATTGAAGTATTTTCAAAAGATAATTGGAGTGATTTTATTCATGATAGGAAAAAGAATCTGGACAAAAATGATTGAGAAATAGTTGCTTAAAAAGCGTTTGCATGATACTATATATTGAAAGGAGGTGATAAGATGGTAAAACAAAGAAAATCAATTACCATGAAAGATGTTGCTTTAGAAGCAGGAGTCAGTGTTGGAACTGTTTCACGTGTAATTAATAAAGAAAAAGGTATTAAAGAAGTAACTTTAAGGAAAGTTCAAAGGGCTATAAAAACATTGGACTATATCCCTGATAATTATGCTCGAGGTATGAAAAAGAATAGAACAGAAACTATCGCTTTGATTATTCCGAGCATATGGCATCCATTTTTCTCGGAGTTTGCCTACCATGTTGAGAAAGAGTTATTAAAATATAATTATAAATTATTTATTTGTAACGCTGATAGCGATTCACAAAATGAAATCGAATATATCGAAATGTTGAAACAAAATAAAGTGGATGGAATTATTGGTATTACATATTCTGATATTGACAAATATATTTTATCTGATTTACCGTTTGTAAGTATAGATAGACATTTTTCGGAAAATGTATGCTATGTTACTTCAGCAAATTACAAAGGAGGACAAACTGCAGCAGAGGAACTGGTTAGAAGGGATAATAAGCACCTTGCTTTTATTGGTTCAATTAATATGTATGAGAATGAGACTATACTCAGAAGTAAAGGATTCAGAGAAAAAGCTAAGGAATTAGGAGTAGATGTCTATAATTTTGAAATGAAAGAACCTTTAATAAATCCTGAAGATCAGATAAGAATTTTTTTGCAATCTCATAAAGAAATTGATGGTATATTTACAATAAATGATATGATGGCTCTGAGAGTTATTAGTGTTATGAAAGAACTGGGGAAAATAGCACCTGATGATTACCAGATAATTGGGTTTGATGGTTTAAAAACTTCTGTCGATCAATCTTATCTAGTGTCTACAATAGTTCAAGATATTGGTATGATGGCAAAAGAATCTGTTGCAATGATACTGAAAATGATTAAGCGAGAAGAGATTCTAGAAAAACGAATCGTAATTCCCACATATTTTTGGGGAGATAAAACAACAAAAAAAATTTAAACAGCACTTGACAAAAAATGAAAGCGCTGTTATAATATAAACTATAAATGAAACGTTTCAAAAACAAGTTGAAAAAACTTGTTTAAAAATAAATAAAAAATGAAAACGTTTCAAAAAGGAGGGAAAATATGCGTAAAGGTACAATGTTATCTGTTGTTGCGGGGCTATCGTTAGCTATACTTGCAGGTTGTAGTGGAGGAACTAACTCAAAACAAGCGAGTTCTTCAAATGATATTAAAGTCTGGGTACAATTCTCTGACGAAACCAATGAAGGAAAAGCTTGGCAAAAAGTTGTTGATAACTTTAATCAATCAGGAAAAAGTAAGTACAAGGTTGTAACTGAGTATATTCCTCGTAGTGGTAGTGGTGGAGGATATGAAGACAAGGTTAATGCTGCTATCACGACTAATAGTCTTCCAGATGTTATTACCCTTGATGGACCAAATACGGCAGCTTATGCAAAATCTAAAGTGATTACTCCGCTAGATGATTATCTAAAAGATAATAATATGGATGATGTTTTGGACAGTATTAAACAACAAGGAACTTATGATGGCAAATTCTATGCATTTGGATTCTCTGAATCGAATGTTGGTGTTTATTACAACAAAAAAATGTTCAAAGAGGCCGGAATTGCGGAATCAGAGCTTCCAACGCTAGAAAAGCCATGGACATGGGATGAATTTAATACGATTGCTAAAAAATTGAAAGATCATTATAACAAACCGGCAATTGATTTTCGTATTAATTCAAACGATGAAATGTTACCATATGCTTATATGCCGTTGATTTGGTCAAATAATGGTTCTGTCGTAAACGAAGATGGAACAAAGGCAGAAGGATACTTCAACTCAAAAGAGAGTGTAGAAGCAGTTCAATTCATTCAAAATCTTGTAAAAGAAGGTTACACAACTGTTAGTCCAGTCGAAAAAGGTTTTGAAACAGGAGAGTATCCAATGCTTTTGAGTGGTTCTTGGACGATTGCTGACATGAATACAAACTACAAAGATATTGATTTTGGTATCCTTCCTTACCCAGTATCTAGTAAGACGAAAAAATTAGTATCCCCTTCAGGTAGTTGGCAATTAGCTGTTACGACAAAATCTGATAAAAAAGAGGCAGCATCTGAATTTGTTAAATTTGCTACAAATACAGAATCAAGTGAAATTATTAGCTTGGGGAATTCGGTCCTTCCGATTCGTAAATCTACAATTGAAAATATCAAAGATAAAGTGACCGAACCAATGCGTTTCTTGATGGAACAAAATTCAAAAACAGCTCATGCTCGCCCAGTTGTCGTAGCATATCCTCAGGTTTCTCGAGCTTTTCAACAAGCAATGCAAGATATTAGCTATTATGAAGAAAATCCAAATGTGCAAAAAGTCTTGGATACTCGTACAAAAGAAATGCAAACTGCTATTGATCAGTCACTCAAATAATCTGTAAAAAGGAAGGAGGAAGGAAAATATTTGGAACTACCTTCCCCTTTCTTGTTAATAGCCTAGTTTGATATATATGATTAAAGGAGATGGATATGAGTAAAGAAACTGTTGTGGATACAAAAAGACCTGAAAAAATAAAGGATAACATACTAGGTTATAGTTTTTTAGCTCCAGCTTTAATTTTATTAGGTATCTTTTTAGTAATTCCAGTTGGAATGGTCATTTATTACGCTTTTACAGATTATTATTTGTTGACACCAGATGAAAGAAAATTTGTTGGACTTGAAAATTTTATTCGATTAATAAAGGATCCGATTTTCTTAAAGAGCTTCTTGAATACGTTGAAATTTGTTGTTTGGATTATTCCAGTTCAATTGGGAGCAGCCTTAGGAATGGCTTTGATTGTTAATAAAAAGCGCAAAGGGAATATGTTTTTTAAAGTGGCTTTTTTTGCTCCAGTTGTCATGTCCTTGGTAGTTATTTCTATTCTTTGGCTTTATCTTTTAAATCCAAATAGTGGCTTATTAAATGCTATTTTAAATAAGGTAGGTATTGCTTCTCAACCTTTCTTGACTAGTCCTAAACAAGCTATGTATGCAATTGTTTTTGTTTCTGCTTGGCAGGGTGCAGGTTATCAGATGCTTTTATTTTTAGGAGGAATGCAGAATATTCCACAAGATGTCTATGAAGCTGCTGAATTAGATGGATTCTCAAAATGGGCTCAGTTTCGTTATATCACGATGCCCCTACTAAAACCAACAGCATTGTTTGTATTGTTAACAACTTTAATTTCTGCTTTTAAGCTGATTGTACAACCAATGGTTATGACGCAAGGTGGGCCATTAAACTCAACAATTACTATGGTGTACTATATTTATCAACAAGGTTTTACTGATCGTCTTGTAGGATATTCTAGCTCAATCGCTTTAGTATTTACAACGTTAATTGGTATGATTAGCTTAGTACAACGTCGCGTTCTGAAGGAGGATGACTAAGATGAGACGATTTAAACCAACAACAATCTTAGAATATATTCTGTTAACTTTATTGGCAGGACTCTTCCTCTTTCCTATGGTTTGGATGGTAGTTTCAGCTATGAAGCCAGAAGCGGATGTTTATAAAAATTTGACTAGTTGGCAAGCCTTCTTACCAAGTTTAAATCCCGCTGATTGGTTTAAACCTTATCAGGAAGTATTTGAGCGCTTTAGTATTTTTACATATCTAGGGAACAGCATTTTTTATGCTGGAACGTTTGCTATTGGTTCTATTATTGTCAATGCACTGGCCGGTTTCGCTTTTGCAAAAGTAAATTTTTCAGGTAAGAAAATTTTATTTGGTTTCTTACTTGCTTTACTTATTATTCCAGTAGAAACTGTGTTAATTCCACAATTTACCATTATCAATTCCTTAGGTTTGGTCAATAATCGTCTTGCAGTTATTATTCCAGGATTGGCGAGTGTATTTAATATTTACTTATTTAGAAATTTCTTTATTGCAATTCCAGAAGAGATTCTTGAGTCTGCAAAGATGGACGGAGCAAGTATCGTTAGAATTTTCTTTAGAATTATGCTTCCAATGTCTAAACCTGCAGTTGCTACAGTTGGTGTTTTATCATTTATTTCAAGCTGGAATGATTATATTTGGCCATTGATGGTTTTGACAGATTCTTCTAAATTTTCAATGCAGGTTGCAATTACAACTATTAATACAACTCAACCAGTTTATATCAATCAGGTAATGGCTGTATTAACTATTTCAACGATTCCGTTGATTTTGGTCTATGTAGTCGCTCAGAAATATATTGTTCAAGGTCTGGGTGGTTCCGGAACTGGAATAAAATAGGATATACTTATGATAAATAAACCATTTACAGTAGAAAAAGCAAATCGTTTTATAGAAGAAAATAAACATCTCGTTAATACTCAATATAAGCCTGAAGAACATTTTTCGGCTGAGATTGGCTGGATCAATGATCCAAATGGATTTGTCTATTTTCGTGGAGAATACCATCTCTTTTATCAATTCTATCCTTATGATAGTGTTTGGGGACCTATGCACTGGGGTCATGCTAAAAGTAAGGACTTGGTGACTTGGGAGCACTTGCCAGTGGCACTTGCTCCTGACCAAGATTATGACCGCAATGGATGTTTCTCAGGTTCTGCCATTGTCAAGGATGATCGCCTCTGGCTCATGTACACTGGACATATCGAAGAAGAAATAGGTGTTCGTCAAGTGCAAAATATGGCATTTTCAGACGACGGGATTCACTTTGAAAAGATTGAACAAAATCCAGTTGCAACTGGAGCAGACTTGCCAGATGAGTTGATTGCTGCTGATTTCCGTGATCCAAAACTCTTTGAAAAAGATGGGCGCTATTACTCCGTAGTAGCTGCCAAACACAAGGATAATGTGGGCTGTATCGTTCTACTAGGGTCCGATAACCTAGTAGAATGGCAGTTTGAATCCATCTTTTTAAAAGGGGTAGAACACCAAGGTTTGATGTGGGAATGCCCAGATTACTTTGAGTTAGATGGGAAGGATTGCCTTATTATGTCACCCATGCGTTATCAGCGTGAAGGAGACTCATATCATAACATCAACTCATCGGTTTTGTTCACGGGTAAGGTAGATTGGGGAGAAAAACGTTTTATCCCAGAATCAGTTCAAGAAATTGATCATGGCCAAGACTTCTATGCGCCTCAAACATTGTTGGACGATCAAAATCGTCGTATCCTGATTGCTTGGATGCAGACATGGGGGCGTACCCTTCCAACCCATGACCAAGAACACAAATGGGCATGTGCCATGACTTTACCTAGAATTCTAAGATTGGAAGATGGCAAACTAAGACAATTCCCTGTTAAAAAAGGCCAATATCAAATCCAAATAGATAAAGATTGTCATTACCACTTAGGAAATGATACAGATTATCTTGAATTTGGTTATGACAGTAATGCGCAGCAAGTTTACATTGATCGTAGCCATCTTGTTCAAAAAATTCTAGGTGAAGAAGAACAGGACACTAGTCGACGGTATGTAGATATTGAAGCTAAAGAATTGGAAGTTGTTCTAGATAAAAATTCCATCGAGATTTTTGTCAATCAAGGTGAAGCAAGCTTGACTGCCACTTATTACTTAACAGTGCCAGCTGAGCTATCGCGAATTGATTAAAAATTAAGTTATTTCTCCTAAAGAAAAAGTTCTCTTTCTAGCAAAATGGAAAGAGAACTTTTTTTCTAATTAAGCAGAGCAGATTTTTGTTTAAACAACTCAATTTTATCATTGCAGTAAGTGATTAAATTTTGAGCTTTTTCAAGTGTATAGCCTTTTTCAGATACAGATTTTACTTTCTTCTCATCAAAGTAGTAGCCAGTCAAGCCACTGACTTCTTCTGATAATGTAAGATAGTAACCTGTTTCAATTCCCTCGTCTAGATTTTTGGGAAATGACTTCATCAAGCGTCCGAAGAGAGATTTTTTCGTCTTTTCATCACTGGAATCATTCCCCAAATTGGTTGAAATCAAGCCAGGATGATAGGCATTGATGGTGATGCTTGAACCTTTTAGAAAGAATTCTCTGGCTAGATAGCGTGTCATCCAAATAGTGTAAAGTTTGGAATTATTGTAGGCCAATCCGGGATTGTAGTTCGTTTCAAATCCAAAGTCTAAATCCTTGACCTTGGCAAAATGATGCATATAGGAAGAAGTATTAATGACACGGCCGTCATGCACTTTTTCTAACAAGAGACTTAGCTCGGTTGTTAAAATATAGGGAACCAGAACGGATAACATAAAAGTCAACTCGACATTTTCAGTACTCGCTTTTCGTTCTTTTCCAGCATACAGACCAGCATTGTTAAACAAGACATCAATACTTTGAAAGTCTCGCTGGATTTCCTCCACAAATCGATAAACATCGTCTAATTTGGAAAAATCTGCCAAGTAGTTAGAAACTCTGCCTCTCAAAGAAACTGCCCGAACCTCTTGAGTGGCCAGCTCAAGTTTTTGAGGATTTCGACCATGGAGGATGATATGATGGCCTTGGCTGGCTAATTTCTTTGCCAAATGTTTACCGATACCGTCAGTAGCACCTGTAATCAGAATCGTTTTGACCATATTAGTCCTCCAAGAAAGCCAGTAGTTCTTTTGAAAATTCGTCTGCATATTGGAAAATCGAACCGTGGCCAGCATTTGGATAGATGATCAGCTTACTATTTTCGATTTTCTCATGCATATCGTAAGAATTTTCCGTTGGAACCTGCATATCCTTGTCGCCGTTGACGATTAAGGTTGCTTGGGTGATAAATTGAAGGTCGTCCTGAGAATCTTTCCCCCAACGTTTAATAGCTTTGAGTTGAGTTAGGAACCCTGATAGGTTCATGTCTTTATCCGCAAATTCCTTTGTTCTCATACCCATTCGTCCTAGGACTTTCAAAGCTTCAATTTTTCCTTGTTCATCATGGTTATAGAAGATGTAGCGTTTAGGATCGATGCGCTCGAGTCCCGCTTTAAACATATAGTTAAAGGTTTTCCCTGTGACCTTATCGACCTCTTTTCCACCTCGAGGTCCTGTTCCAGCCAAGATTAAACGATTGACTAGAGTAGGATTTATTCGGACGATTTCTTGGGCAATCATACCTCCCATAGAAAGGCCAAGAAGATTGATTTTATCGTAACCAAGCGCTTTTACAAAGTCAATTGTCTGCTTAGCCATTCCAGGAATAGTCGAAGCAACTTTGCCCTGACTGGCTCCTACTCCAGGAAGATCGACTACAATGACATGGTGCTTTTCAGCAATCAGGTCTAATAGTCTGGGATCCCAGTTATCGAGAGTTGCTGCCAAATGGACCAGCATCAGAAGAGGTAGTTTTGATTTGCCTTTACTAAGTTCGCGATAGGCAATTTGATTTCCTTGGACAGTGATGTATTGATTTTTTGTTGTAATATATGACATGATTTTTTACTTTTTATTTCTTAAAGCTGAGGACTGTTTTCCACGTGAGCGACCATTAGCGACCTTGTCTAAGGCGCTATTTACCTCTTCAAATGGATAAACCGTATCGATAGAGGGTTTGATTTCTAATTTACTAAAAAGGTCAGCTATCTCTTGTAATTGAGCGCCATTGCTTTCTACAAAGATAAAATGGTAGTGGATGCCATATTTTTCCGCCATCTTATCAAATTTGCGACCTGCTAAGCAAAGAATAATCTGTTTCCATTTTGGTAGATTCATGCGTTTGGCAAAGGCACCGTTTGGCATGGCACGAAGTGAAACAAGATGACCACCTTTTTTCATGATAGACATTTGTTTTTCAGTTTCATCTCCACCGAGAGTATCGAGGACATAATCCACCTGGCTAACAGTTTTTGTATAATCCTCTGTTTTGTAATCGATAAATCTATCTGCTCCTAGTTTCAATACACGCTCAGCACTATCTCCAGAACCGTTGGTAATGACTTTCAATCCTTTGGCCTCGGCAATCGGAATGGCCATACCACCGACACCACCAGTCCCACCAGAGATAAAGATGGTGTTGCCAGCTTGAGCGCCCATGAGATCAAGAGCTTGCATGATAGTCAAGGCAGTAAGCGGAACAGCAGCAGCTTCCTCGTCTGATAGATAGTCTGGAACCTTGGCTAAGGCTTGGCTATTGGCAGCTACGTATTCTGCAAAGGCGCCGATATGATCAAGTGGCAGACGGCCAAAGACACGGTCTCCTACCTGAAAGTTGTTAACTTTCTTGCCAATGCTTTCAACGATTCCAACGACCTCATTACCTGCAGTTTGAGGAAGTTTGTAAGGAACAATCATCTTGACCTCACCACGAGAGATCATGTTATCGAGAGGATTAACCCCGGCTGCGGTGACTTTAACTAAAACTTCTTTGTCTGTAATACTTGGTTTAGCGACTTCTGTGATGTTCAGTGTGATATTGTTTTTGTTATAAGTAGTGTGTTGTGCGACTTTCATGTGTTTTCTCTTTTCTTTTTAATATGATTTCATATACCTGTATCTGATACAAGTATATGTTGTTTCCAGTAAAAACTGACTTGTTATCAAATCAGTTTCGGACTTGTTTGGCTTGTTTATATAGATTGTCAATGACATCTTCTAAAGTTTGATTTGCTAATTCCTTCTCTAATTGAGATTCGGCACTAGCGAAAAGCGGTGAAACTGCTCCTTGGATATGTTTTCCAACGGGACAATCGGGATTACTATTTTGATGAACAGGGAATAAACTAATGTGATTGATTTCTTGAGTAGCATAGTAGATCTCTAGTAAAGTCATTTTCTTTGGAGACTTACTGAGTTGATAACCTGTTTTTCCTTGCTGGGAATGAATCAAATCTGCATTTTTCAATAAGGCAATCACTTTTCGAATGTAACTAGCGTTAGTCCCAACACTAATAGCTAGTGCTTGAGAACTTAAGGTTTCCTTGCTTTCACTAATCATTGTTAAGATATGCAAAGCAACTGAGAATTTTGTATCCATATGAATCCCTCTCTTAATAAACTTGTATCAGATACAAGAACAAGTATAACATAAATTAAAAGAAAAGCAAGTCTTTTGTTTTAAATTTTAAAAAATTTTGAGTGCAATCAGATTAGAGCTGTCTGGGAAGGGTGTTCATAAAATTATACCGTTGATATCCATTAGTTGACCAAAAGTAGAACAGATACACAAAAAAGCCTTGTAAATCAAGGCTTTTTCCTGTTGTATTTAGATGCCCCCTACAGGGAGTTGGAAAGGACTTTCATATTGAGAGCAATTAAAAATATTGAAATATAAGTGATTTTAGGTATTTTCAATGTCATGATTTAAAAATGGGACAAAAGTGGGGCAAATCAGTTATAGACAAGCAAAAAAGCCTTGTAAATCAAGGCTTTTTCCTGTTATG
>AQTU01000019.1:0-47693 GCA_000385835.1 Streptococcus mitis 13/39
TTTCTCAGAATAAATGGGAGAAAATTAATGGAGTTTGGTACTATTTTGACAAAATAGGTATTATGTCTAGTAACCAATGGCAAGGTAATTATTATTTAAAATCAAGTGGAGCCATGGCTGATAATGAATGGATATTTGATAAAAACTATAACAGCTGGTTCTTTTTGAAGCGTGGTGGAATGTATGCATCAAAAGAATGGATTGGAGCTTACTATCTCAAAGCTGGTGGTTATATGGCTAAAAAAGAGTGGATTTACGACGACACTTATAAGGCTCACTACTACTTAGATGATAATGGACATTATGTTTCCGGAACTTACAAAATTGACGGTAAAGACCATCTATTCCACAAAAATGGTCAATGGATTTCTGAGGTCTCAAAAGAAGTTGGTTTTGTAAAAGGCCAATACAGTAAAACCATCTTTTTAGATCCAGGACATGGTGGAAGAGACTCAGGTGCATACTATTACAATGTTGCTGAAAAAGACCTCAACATGCAGGTGTATCGTAAATTACGCAAAAAGTTAGAAGAACTTGGCTACAAAGTTCTTACTTCACGTGATAGTGATATTGATGTAGATTTTGTTACAGAGCGTTCTCGTATGGTTAACAAGACTAACTCTGATATCTTTATTAGTATTCACTTCAATGCGACTGGCAGCGCGTACTCTAGAGCTAGTGGAATTCAAACCTATTCCTATAGTGATGATCCTGATTATCCAAGTAAAATCAACCCATACTGGCATAACCATCCTGACCGTATGAGTGAGAGCAAGCGCCTCGCAGCAGCTATCCACTCCTCATTGTTAGCTGAAACTGGTGCTAAAGATGCTGGTTTATTGGAAAGAAGCTTTGCCGTTCTTCGAGAAACTGCTAAACCAGCCGTCCTCCTAGAGCTTGGTTATATAGATAATTTCGCTGAAAATCAACAGATTCGAGATAGCCACTATCAAGATAAGCTTGTAGCAGGTATCGTGAAAGGAATTCAAAAATATTACGCTGGTAAGTAAAAAAGGGTCTCGAGAAATCTCGAGGCCTTTTCTATTTGTCTTCTTTTGTATCTTTATCAGGAAAGAGGTATCCAATACCAATGCAAGCTAGTACGCCCGCTCCAATTACCAAGCCACTTGAAATTGGCAAAAGGTCTAAAATTGCATTTGCAATGATAAAAGCAATAATTAAACACATCAGACTAGCCTTGTAGTCTTTTTTCAAAAAATTCTCTAGAGTGAAAAAGAGGAACAGACCAACCGGAATCAGTGACCAGAGGTTGACATCCAAACTTGGCCATCCAACAGAACCAAAATACAAAACCAAAGCTGAAACTAGCAAGAATCCAATACCTAATAATTTTTTCATTTTTATCTCCAATTTCTTTTTTAGGAACTTGAGTTATCTGATAGTGACGCCTCCCGTCCCTTACAAAAATCATTATAGCAGAGGTCGGTGTCAAGAACAAGTGCCTTTGCCTATCTGGTCTCTATATCAGTCTAAGTGGTTGAAGTGTTAAGATAAAAGAAAAGAAGCCCTAATGAGCTTCTTCATTCTAGCGATTGCAACAGTATTTCTAAACTAAAACAATAGAAAGTTAGATTCTAAACTAGTTTTTTCTAGTTATTATTTTTCTTTTCCTTAGATTCTAGAGAAGTTTTGATTGCTTCGCGTTCAGCCTGTAGTTGAGCTAAATTCTTCTCCTCTTCCTCAAGTTTACTAGTATCTGGTTTTACACGATAATAAACATCTTCTGGTCTCGACAACATCGCTTCATACTGCTGTCCTGCAAACAGTCTCTCCTCGTCATGATTGCTTTTATCTGTCAGTTTTCCATCATCACCAGGTTGCATGACAACTCCACTTGGTACAGCAACTACCACAAATCCTCCTGCGACAGAACCTTTTACCCATGCACTAAGAGATACTGTCTCAGAGTTACGACTATCTTGACCTTTTGAACCTTTTAGTTCAGCAGTATATTCAAATTTTTGACCATTGCTATAACCAGTTGCATACATTTCACCAGACTCATTAATGACATATTCATTACCCGACGGTGTACGCCATGTGCCCTTCAAACTAGATAAATCATTATTTCTTAATGCTTCAATATCCAGTTTCGGAACAGCAGTTTCTTCTTTTAGCTTATCCACTAACTTCTCTGACTCAGCGACTTTGCTATCTAAACTAGCTAACTGTTCCTTGAGTTTTTGAATTTCCTCTTCTTTCTTCTTCTCATTCTCAGACGCTTTCGAAGTATCTATCGCTTCTTTACTTGTGTTCTCTTTTTTAGCAACTGAAGAAATGGCTTCATTTGACTCTTTCTTTGCGTTAGGTGATAATAAGAAGAGGCTTGCTAGGATTGCAACAACCAAGAGACTAATGGCAATGCAATATAGACTTTTATTTTAAAAAACTTACCTCTAATCTTAGATGGAGAAGAGCCTTTCACTCCCTTCGAGACAGTTGATTTCGGACCATTTTTCTCGTCAAAATTTTTCTTAGTCATAGTATTCCTCCCATTTTTCACTATATTTCACCTATATCTTAAACAAATTCGCAAGATTTGTCAGTATCCATGAATGGATGGATTTTCAAAAGAAAACCAATCAACTAACCCTTAAATATTGGCATCAATAGAATCATACATTAAACTCTATATCGAGTTTATTAACATAAATTATACCATAATTTATAAGAATTTTATATATTTTTATAGTCTAACTATGATAATTAAAGGTAGCTACCCTTTCGTATTATTCACTAATTTTATATTTATAAAAACCGAACAAACTTATTTATTTGTCAAATTTCAGATAGAGTAACCTTAAAATAAACACTCAAGAAGTGATTAAATCAAGAAATTATCTCACGCTTGTTAGGATTCAATTTGAGAAAATTAGCCCGTACTTCATCAAATAAATCTTGAGTTTTTACTACAATTGTAAAAGCACAATTTTTAATATATAGTTCGATACTGTATTTTGTGAAATTGGTAAAATTCAAAAAATCTTCCTATCTGTAATAAGAAGATTTTTTGTTATCTAAATTAAGTTCATTAATACATTCTAAAAGAGTATAATTATCAATGTAAACTTAAGAATTAAGTATTAAATAGTAATTGTCAGCAAACTGTTTAACCATCACAGTACCTAATCTCAACACATAAACATTTTTTCTATAGATTTTGTCTTAATCTTGATCTTTTTTCTTCAATCCAAGAAGTGCTCCTACTATAAACAATATTCCAGCAATGAATGGTGTAAGAACTGCTCTAACTGTTCCGGTTTTTGGCAAACTATCAGAATGGCTAGTATCCGACTTACTACCAATGTTAGTCTGTTTATTAGCTATATTCTCTTGTTCATTAAGATGGACTTCCTTTTTATTTTCAAAGTTTTTATCAAGAACTGTAGTTGTAACATCCTTAGTTGAATCAGATTTTTGTGAATGATTTGCTCTTTGTAAGTCCTCTCTTCTATGACTTTGATTTAATTGACTAGGATTTACCTGTGGCTTATCTTTCTTTTTGGATACATCAAAAGTAGGTTTATTTTCCTCCTCCTTTTTCTCCTCTATTTTCTTGAATACAGGTTTTATAAGTGTATCTTTTGACACATTAATAACATAACCAGCATCTTTCTTCCCTTCGAAACCAGCAATTTCCCAACCATCAAATTGATATCCTTTTTCTGATTCGCCCATATAGACAGGTAAAATGAAATCTTCTTCCGCCACTATCGTCGAACTCATTTCTTTTCCATTTTGAATGGTCACAGTTACCATCTGAGGTTTTAATTCACTTACCTCTCCCGTATCTTTGTTTAAAATGAATTCTTTTACGGTTGTATTTCTTGCAAAATCTTTTACAACTATCTTAATGTTTAGTGTCTTATCTGCTATTTGTTTAATATCAGCAAATGATTTATATTCTTTTCCATTTACATAAATATGTTGTTCTTGAATCTCACCATCGAATCCATTATTTCTTTTATCATTGATATTAAAGACTACAGATTTTCCATTAGCATATTCGATACTAGTATTTCCCTTAGGATCAATGCTTACTTCTGGTTTAACATTATCATATAAAAATTGATAGTGTACTCCAACCGCTTTCGCGTTCAAATCGCTATAGCCAGTTTGAAGATAAACATTTCCATCCATGTCTGTTACCTTATCTGGGAATCCGTTTGCTTTATAGTCTTTCATCCCCCAGTCCATGATGTCACCGTCTTTAACATTAAGCTTAATGTTAAAATCTCTAGTGTTATCAATGTGTAAATCTCCATAGATTAAATAATTATCTACAACTGATTCATTAACTCTCAACTCCCAGTTGAAACCACCCTTATCAGAAATCTTACCTCTTAAATAAAATTCTGGATTTCGTACATAAATTTTATTAGATTTAGATGGATTAAAGTAGTTCTTGTCCATTGAAAGATTTACTGGTTTTGCATCAATAAATAACGTAGAGCCATCTTCTTTTACAGCTTCTACATTGGACTTATCCTCTCCTGTGTACTCTTTACCATCCTTACCAAATAATACCAGTTTAGAAGAATCTGTCACAAGATTTCCATCTTTATCGATTGCTTCCCCTTTATCATTCATTTTAAAGGTAAACACTTGATACCTTACAATGTTAAAGCCGTCCAAAGCCGACATTAATACGGATTGAGTACTTCTTCCATCTTCAACATTTCTACTATCAGCATAAATTGTTGTTTCTGATAAGACTCTTAGATTAGGATTGGCCTTTTGTATTTTTGCTATATCTTCCTTGCTATAGACTCCATTCCCTTCTAACATATCCGTTTTTCCAGGATTATAGGTAGTCACTTTTAGTGCATAACCTTTTCTCAGAATGATATTATCCTTTAATAGATACTGTTTTTTTTCTGAATCAGAATAGATTTTACCAGATTCCATTTCAGTTAAATTATTTGGTTTATTCTTTGAAAGATCTCCTTCTCCTAATTCTATGACATTCCCATAACTTGATGCATAGGGATATTCTGTCTTAGTTTCCTTATTTTTTTCAGGCATTCTAATTTTAGTTTCAGCTTTTATCTGATCATCATCTTTAACAAAGAATCTCATATCTCCTGCAAAAGCTAATCCATCCACAATATCATTAATATTGGCGTATAAATCAAATGTCATCGTTTTTGAGTGGGAATCATACTTGGTCGTTTTGATTTCTATAGACTTATAGTTATTGCCATAATATACCTTGGCATTTTTAGAAACATTACTTATCTTTCCAAGAATTTCAAAGTGTCCATCTTTAGACGGGCTTAGAACACCATAAATTTTTGATTTGATTTCGTCAAGTTTTTCAGTTTCATATTGTAAGGCACTACCATCGTCATAAGCAATGATATTTCCCTTATCATCGTATTTATAATCGTATTCCTCTATTCTCTTACCAGTTTCACTTGTAAAGTCATCAACTTCTCTAAATTTCTTTTTAATGAGTTTCTTTAAATCTTTGCTTTCAATGTCTCTAATTGTTGAAATTGTTTTATGAATAGTCAAGCTAGATTTTTCTTCGGTAATCTCTTCATTTCCTTGATGATTTTCTACCTCAGTTGTATCTTTTTTAAGACTATCTTCTTTTCTATTTTCTAAATGTTTAAATTTAGATTCGGCAATCTCGCCAAGCTTTTGGTATTTAGATGAATCTTGATCAGGATCTACTAGATAATAGGAAATCATCCCCTTTTCATCAGCATGATCAGCAAATTTAATTCTATGAATTTTTGTGAAATTGCTAGAGCCATCTAGTGCAATGACTTCAATGATTTTTCCTCTTAAATCTCCCGCACCATTAATTTCATAAATGGTATTTCCGTCTTTGTCAAGTTTTCTATTTCTTCCTTGACCCTCACCTGCGTAAGTTACTTCAAGATTTTTCTCAACATCTCCATCTTCATTAACAAGAGCGGCGCCAGCATACCAAACTTCGTTGGCAATCTCGTCAAATTTTTCAGGATGTTCTTTCTGATCTCTCGCAAATAAAGTTTCATTCTTGTATTGCTCTTTTACCTTATGATAAGTATCCTTTGTAATCAACTTAATTTTTTCAGGATTTGAAAAATCAATCGAAACAATCTTAGGGGCTGTGTTATCAATTTTTACAGGAATATAGGAAATCTGCCATGGATAATCTTTAGTTAATCTATATTTAAATTTATAGAAATATTGACCTTCTGCAATCGGTTCAAATTGACCTCTTATCTTAGTAGCAGGATCTTTGGTATCCTTGCTTTCTGGTGCATTTTCTTCTCTACCTCTAGGGTTATAAATGAGTCCATCCCATTTCAAGTCACCCCAAACTTTTAGTTTAGAAGATTTGATTCCCTTTGCATCATTTCTTTTAGAGTTTAAAATTCCTTTAATAAAGTGTTCTCTCGAAATGACTTTTAAGTCGATTTGATTTTCTCCCTCTTTATTTGTATTTACTATTGAAATCAATCCTTCTTCTGCACTTCTTAATACAAGGGGAGAAGGCGTTAATCCTCTCTCAAGTTGAGCATCTTGAGGATTTCCATTTGAATCTAAAGGATAAATTTTAGCAATCTTAGAACCACTTGATGATGGTGCGTTGATCCCTTCGTTATTGAAAGCAAATAATTCTGGATTTTGATCTAGGGATGTTGTATTTTTATCTTTTCTATTTTGTATAACTCCTGCTGGATTAAATTTATCTATACCATGTTCTCCACCAATCCCCTTATTTAAGGTTCCTGGAATTTTCGGTTTTCCATCATCATCATAACCTTCCATTGTTTTTGATTTTGATCCTTCTTCCCAGGCCCATTTATCAAGGATTGGTTCGTGGTTCCAATTCCCAGCAAATCCCATTAGAGGCATCGATAAAGAAGGTTGGAAATTTGTTTTCTTCCCATTGGAGTTCAGAGCTTCCATTTCTTCCACTGACTCAAAATGAATAAATGATTCTACAAATTTATTTTTGTTTTTAGCCTCCCCAACATTTATAACTGCATTTAAATCAAAGCTAGAATTTGGGCCTATAGTGAAAGTGTCATGCTCAAATGTAATATTTGCTCCTTTGACTTTTTCTGGGTGAATTTCTGGAACAATTTGCTTCCCATCTGGTGATTTTTCGTCTTTATATGTTTCATCTAATTTTAATCTGTCAGTTAGAGCATCTGTAGTTACAGTTGATGCTGAAACTTTAAAGGTCAAAGGTCTGTTTGATGTATTGTGAAGCTTAATTGTAAAATATTTTTTATCTCCTTTTATTTCTTTAAGAGAAATAGAACCATAAGAGTTTACCAAGCCTTTAGAATCCATGTTTTTAAAAGTCGCTACAACTTCATTTCTCAAAGCATTGGCAACATTAATTAGCCCTGCCCCCTGTTGTCTAGGTGATGCAAAGTATTGACTTTTTTCTTTCCAAGAAGTCGCATCCATCATAGGGCGTGCAGTATTTTGTAGGGCTATTTTTGTAAGACTTGTAAGATCTATTTTGTCATCTCCCTTAAGATTTTTCAATACAGGTCTTTCAAGCATTTCCTTTAACTTAGGTCTGATCAAAACAGTAGAAGCTGCCACGATTGGAGTTGCCATACTAGTCCCTGACATATAGCCATAAGTTGATTTCCCATTAATGACATTAAGAGTGGATTTAATGTTTTTACCAGGTGCTGAAACATCAGGTTTTAAAAGTAAATCTGTTCTTGGCCCCCAAGATGTAGACCCTGCTGGGACTATAATATCTTCTTTATACAGTTCTTTGTCGGTGTCAGGTGCAAACTTAAAGTCAATCTCTTTTTCATCACCTACATTCGGTTTATTAGAATTATAGCTTGCCATATCAATTGGATAGTATTGCTCCAATTTATCTTTAAAATCTTCTTTATTATTTCTTTTGACTTTAGTTTTTTTATCAGGATTAATCATATTCCATAGCTTTACACCATCATCTCCTGAAATTGAGAAAACTTGACTAGTAGTTCCTTCATCCTCCTCATATCCCATAGCTGGGAGCTCTGTCCAATTATCTCTATTGTAGTAATTTACAGTATTTACAACCATAATGGCGCGGGCGCCTTATCCGTTGCTCGTTTAAAAGCATTTTTTAAATCCTTTGTATAAATTCTATCCATTACTGCAATTTTGCCCTTAAGATCCAAACCTATCAAATCTTGGTCTTGACCTTTGCCTATATATACAAATTTCAATTTATCAGGAGCTTTTGAACCATCTTCGTTTGTTATGATTTTATTCTTATCGAAAAAGGCCCCTATATTTCTATATTTAAAACTTTCTCCTCCAATCTTAACTTTATCAAACTCAACTGTTTGATTTTTAGCAGAAGCAACGGCTATCGCATCTTCATGTGCTGCAGTTCTTGTTACATTTCCAGTATCTGTCATTTTCAGATTATTATTTGCCACTAAATCCCATGAAGAACTTGAAGCAGAAGTTGCATAGTTACCCGTAGCTACGACCATTGGAATGCCTGCTTTTCTTAACGCTCTAATAGCTTGCCAATATTTCTCACCTACAAGACCCGTTCCTGTAAAGCCAGATGATACCGAAACAACATCGACATTGTGTTTGATCGAATCTTCAATAGCATGAAACATTGTTTCATCACCTGCGAACCCAGATCCTGCGTCAGAGTACATTTTATAAGAGAAAATCTGTGCATTAGGAGCAATTCCATCTATTCCGTTAAAATTTTTGATATCTTTTTCAGTATCATTTCCCGCAAGAATCCCAGCAATATGCATTCCATGTGGATCAAAATAATCGCTCCCATCATCAGCTTTTTCTACAGTAATTTTACCACCATTATAATAATTGAAAGCATGAGGAATTTTATCACTCAACCAGAAATTTTTATCAGTACCTTTTAAGTCTTCTTTTTTAAATCTCATTGAGTCTTTAGCATCATCATCGATTCTCATAGCCTTATGCCTATAATCTGTCCCGGTATCGATATTTGAAATGACCATACCTCTACCATCAAAATTTTTCCCAAATGGTGCATTGATAGATTTTAGGTAATCAATAGCTTCCTCAACTCCAATTTCTTTTCTAGCATGATTCATCATAGGTTGGACTTTTTGTGACCTTTCAACCGATGAAATACCTTCTATTAGTTTAATTTTGTCCAGAGTATCTTTGGTTGTTTCAATAGCGCTACCGTTAAAAATTTTATCATAAGTATATAAAACTTTTGTATTCTTAAGATTTGATAGTTCCTTGATTGCTTTTTCTCCAGATTCTTTATCTTTAAATTCAGCAATATAGACAAGTCTATCTTCTTTTTTGAGACTTTCCGTGTCTTTACTTGCAGATGGGGCTGCATTATCTCCTTTGTATTGATTGGAATCTTCTTTTTTGATTGTTGCTTTTTCATTGTTAGTTTTATTGTCTATCACAGATTCTTTACCAACAACTTCTTTTTCCTCAATAACTGTTGTTTTCTTCTCTTCGGCATCCTTTGAAGTTTCTATAGCATTATGAATATCTTCATGTTTTTCTTTGTTTTCGTTTTGTTTACCTACTACTACTTTTTCTTTATCAGAGATACTTAAAGTATCTTCAGAACTAGATGTATCTGCTAAGACTACCTCATTAGGGACATATGCTGCTAAAATAACTGCAGCTGTGGTTAATGACAATACTGTACTTTTTTTCATTTTAATTCCTTACATATTTATTTAACTTCCAATAGATAGAAAACTTTAACTTTGCTAGCCTTTGTTATAAAAAGTTTTACTAAGTGTTATCTAGGAAATAGAGTAGTACATTTATATATAATTGTTAGCTCTCTGAAAAATAGTATATCAATTAAAAAAATTTAAGTCAAGAAAAATTAAGGGATATTAATTTTGTTTTTAATATGTATTAAAAAAGATATAAAAATTTCGTACTTAACTGAGATACATTATCAGCACATTCACACCATCAAAAATAGTAGCAATCAAGTTGAAGCACTAGCAACATCACAAAAATAGACATAATTGATACAATAACAATGTTGTGTAAGAACATAAATAACCGATAAGAACTAGTCTTAACGGTTATTTCCTACATATCTAATTTTGCAAATCTTCAGTCATATGTTCACCTTTAACCTAGGCTTTACGAGTGCCTTGCTCTAGCAACTGAGCTAAATCGGCGATTACACTTACAGTATAGCACTCTAAGAATAGGTGTCAAGAAATTTTCATCTCTGTTAAAAAAGCCTGTCCCAAGACAAGGCTTTGATATTCTATTATTTACGAACCCGCACTTTCGTAGGCATCCAATCCTCTACTCCAAAGTTTAAGGGAAATGACAAAGAAGACCAGGGAAATCAACATCAAACCTCCAATGTTAAAGAACACATCCTTTTCCTGTAAGAAATAGCTAGCTGGATAATAGGCTGTAAAAGCGAAAGGCACGATAAAGCTAATCAACCATCGAAGAAGCGAATTGTAAATGGAAATCGGATACTTGGCAAAATCATTAAACATATAGAAAATGTAAATCATTGCTCCTGACTGCTTGGTCCAAAAAGCGATGCTGGCTGTCGCGATTTTCAAGGAAGTATAAATCAAGGTCGCAAAAGGAATACAAACTAGGAAAAGCAGGAATTTTGGAAGAGTCCAAGCAATGCTAGATACCGTTGTCGCTAGTAGGATCCCACCAAACAAGAGTTCGCCCAAAGCATCAATCTGAAAGGTCTCAACTAAGATATGAAAGAGAGGATTGATAGGACGAGTCAGATACTTGTCAAACTCCCCTTTTCGCACCAAACGTTGGCCCAGTGCCCAGAGATTATCAAAAAAGAGATGGTCCAAGCCCTTTGGAATCAAGGAAAAACCATAGATAAAGGCAATTTCTTGGAAGGACCAGCCTTCTAGGGATGGAATATGTTGAAAGATGACATTAAGAAACAAGAGGTTCAGGCCTTGAGTCAGAAAAACTCCTAACACGCCCACCACAAAATCGACCTTGTATTCCATGATTTGCTTGATGTATTGTCTGATAAAAATCAGATGCATTCGCTGATATTTTTTCATACTAACCTCCTTGAATGGTTATAAATGACTGAACTCGTTTCCAAATCAACTGAGACAAGCCCACCATCACTAAGAGCCAGAAAAACTGCAAAGCGAGTGCCTGAAGAATCTGATTGGCATCGTATTTCCCAACGATAATCATGACCGGAGTGTAAATCAAGGATGAAAAAGGCAGGAAGGACAGAATATCTGAAACAACCTTTGGAAAGAAAGCCAAGGGAATCAAACTTCCAGACATAAAGGCCACTATTGAAGTCTTAAGTAGGTTGGAACCCCAAAGATTTTTAAACACAAAGGCAGAAAATCCAAAGCAGATATTAAAGAAAAAGTTAATCAGATAGGCCAGCGTTAAGCTAAAAAGATAAAGGACAGTTAATCCCAGCACTTCTACAATCTCTTTCCCAGATAAGATTTTCATCAAAACAATGACACTTAAAAATGGAAGGCCAACGCTGATAAAAATCAACCACTTAGACCCAAGCTCGGTAAAAAGATAAGAGGCTGCAAAATGCACTGGTCTCAACAAGCGCATGATGATGGAACCATCCTTGACCTCCTCCCCAATCATAAAGGACGAATCTGACCTAGTCAGAAGATTTGTCACAAAACTCATAATGATGTAGAGGGTGATATCTGCCATACTAAAGCCCTGAATCAAGGACTCTTGCGAAGAATCAAAGACAGCCTTCCAGAGATAAAAGGCCACAAAAGCGCCCATGACATCGCCGATCCGATAAAGAATAAAGTTGACTCGATAGGTAATCAACTCCTGAACACCTGCATTGATAAAGGGTTTATAACGTCTCCACAATTTGACCATCTTAGAGCTCCTTTCGATAGAAGCGGCGGATAATATCTTCAATATCCGTATCCATCATCTTCAAATCGCGGATTTCAAAATCAGACAGGGTTTGCTTAATAATGTCAGCTGATTGGTAGCGAGAGCTATCGAATTCAATGTTTAGGCTATTCCCCTGTCTATCAATGATCATATCAGGCAGGCCTTCATAGTGAGAGACGAGATGACTTTGACCTGGTAGCAGTTCAAAAGAAAGAGTCTTCATCTTGCCAAAGGTCTCCTTGAGTTGGTTCACCGTTCCATCAAAAATCTCCTGCCCCTTATCAATCATAAAAATCCGATCACAAAGTTGCTCAATGTCGCTCAAGTCGTGAGTGGTCAAGAGAATGGTTGTTTCTTCCTCTTGATTGATTTGGGTAATAGCCCGACGAATATTATCCTTAACCGAAACGTCCAAGCCAATGGTCGGCTCATCTAAAAAGAGTACCTTGGGATTGTGAAGCAAGGAAGCTGCAATGTCAGCCCGCATCCGTTGTCCCAATGAAAGAGTCCGCACGGGGTCCTTGATAAAGTCCTTCAAATCCAAGACTTCATTCAAAAAATCCATGCGCTTATGAAAGAGCGAGTCTGGCACATCGTAAATCTCTTTTAAGACCGTGTAGGTCTCTTGCAGTGCCAAATCCCACCACAGCTGGGTACGTTGTCCAAAAACAACCCCAATATCCTTGACATAATCTTGACGATTGTCCTGGGGAATCTTGCCATTAATCCGACAAAAACCAGATGTCGGTTTCAAAATCCCAGTCAGCATTTTAATGGTTGTCGACTTCCCTGCACCATTTGCCCCGATGAAGCCTAAAATTTGTCCTTTTGGAACCTCAAAGGTCAAATCCTTGACCGCTTCAAAGGTCTGCTTTTCAGGATGAATAAAGGAGCGCAAAGCCCCCTTCAAGCCCGGTTCCTTAACAGTCTTCACAAAATTTTTCTGAAGATGTTCCACTTCTATCATTGCCATATCTATCTCCCTATGTAAGGAATAGCAACATTGTCTTTTGACTACAAATATTCTAAATCCTTACTTTCTAAACCTTCTACATTTTATTACTACAAAAGGCTTTATACCAACCTATTATAATCCAATAAGAAATAGAATGCAAGCGTTTGCCTAAAGTTTATGAAATTTGAGATTTCTCTCTTAAAGTGATATTTTTAGTCCAAAATTCTGATTTAATAGTCTCCTTAAAACACCAAAAAACCCACCCAATGGGCAGGTTTCATCTGTATTGTTCAGCTAGATTAAGCTTTACCTTCTGAACCGAATACGTCGATACGTTCTTCAACTGATGCTTGGATAGCTTTTACACCGTCAGCCAAGAATTTACGTGGGTCGAAGAGTTTTTTCTTGTCGTATTCTGCTTCGTTTGCTTCGTAGTCACGAGCAAATTTACGAGTTGCGTTAGCGAATGCGATTTGGCATTCAGTGTTAACGTTAACTTTCGCAACACCAAGTTTGATAGCTGCTTGGATTTGCTCATCAGGAATACCTGATCCACCGTGCAATACGATTGGGAATCCTGGTAGAGCTTCTGTCAATTTTTGCAAGTGGTCAAGGTCAAGACCTTCCCAGTTTGCTGGGTATGGACCGTGGATGTTACCGATACCAGCTGCCAAGAAGTCGATACCAGTTTCAACCATTGCTTTAGCGTCTTCGATTGGAGCCAATTCACCTTTACCGATGATTCCGTCTTCTTCACCACCGATAGTACCAACTTCAGCTTCTACTGAGATACCTTTAGCGTGTGCTTTTTCAACAACTTCTTTAGCCAATTTAAGGTTTTCTTCAACTGGAAGGTGTGAACCGTCAAACATGATTGAAGTGTAACCAACTTCGATACACTCAAGTGCATCTTCGTAGTGACCGTGGTCAAGGTGGATAGCTACTGGTACAGTGATACCCATTGATTCAACAAGGTTAGCGATCAAGTTGCGAGCAACTTTGTAGCCACCCATGTATTTAGCAGCACCCATTGAAGTTTGGATCAAAACTGGAGCTTTTTTAGCTTCTGCTGCGCGCAAGATAGCTTGAGTCCACTCAAGGTTGTTTGTGTTAAATCCACCAACTGCATAACCGTTGTCACGAGCTGCTTGGACAAATTTTTCTGCTGAAACGATTGCCATTTTATCAGGCCTCCTGTATATTTTTATGGGTCATCCCATTTACATTGTTCATTTTATCACTTTTTGACAAAAAATCTAGTTTTTCCCGTAGTTTCGATTGAATTTCTTCTAGCTCCATCTATGTAAACCCTTTCTCTCCCTATCTTGGGCGACTTTTGGAAAAACTATAAAGAAGGTTAAACGATTCTCTTGCATTTCAAAATGATAAGGTAATTTTTCATGTTCTAATAGACTCTTAACCACAAAGAGCCCCATCCCAGAACCCTTAGCCTTGCGACTAGCATTGTCAGAAAAAGACTGGGCTAGTTTTTCTTGTTCTTCTGGGCTACAGCTATTCTCGATAAAAAGTTCACCTTCTCTTTCTCCAATGCGAACCAAGCCACCTGGAACAGAGTGCTTGATAGCATTGCTGATGAGGTTAGACAGAATCAATTTCATAACTGATGGGTTTAGATAAGCCTGCTGATGGGTCAAACTATTGTCTATCTGGAGCTCTCTTTCCTTGGCTAGCAAGGCATAATCCTTAACTAAACTTTGCGTCATCTGGTGTAAGTCAATTTTTTCCCTATCATCTCGTAATTCTTGCACAGACGAAAGAGAGAGTATCTGGAGAATGTGGTGATTGAGCTCATCCACAATTCCTAAGGCAACTCCCAGATAGTGGTCTCTGTCCTTATAACGACCGACATTTTCTTTCATATTTTCAATCAAGATTTTGAGACTTGCCAGAGGTGTCTTCAATTCATGAGAAGCGCCCCGTAGGAATTCAACCTTCATCTTTTCCAGCTGGAGAATGGCTTCATTCTTGTCATGCAAGTCCGCAATGACAGTCAAAAGATGTTGGTAGAGGCTATTGATTTGTTCCTTGAGATCACCAATTTCGTCCTTAGAATCCACGCGCAAACGCACTTGGGCATCTAGCTCCATCATCCGACGGGTTACTCGCTTGATTTCCAAAATCGGTGCAACAATAGTCCGTGCATAAATATAGGCCACCAAGAGAGAAATTAGAAAGGATGTCAGCAAGGTGTAGGGGAGAAATTGGAGACTGATTTGCTCTGCTTCCTTTTGCAAATCCACGGAAGCTAAAAATTGCAGAGTCATGGTGCTACCATCTTGCGTTTTCACCTCGCGCTCCTCGATAAAGAGAGAGGTTGTCTGGCGGTCTGTATCCAGAGGAAAACTGTCCTTGACTTCTAACTTGTCCTCGGTCATCTCGCCCTTGACAGCCCCCTTGATATCACTAGTCTGGGAATATAGGTCTAACACTTGCTCAATACTCTGCCTATCCTTACCTTCTAGGGACTGGGCAATGGCTGTCGCTTTCTGGCCAATGCTTTCCTGCCGATGACTCAGATAAGTCGAAGGAAAAAGAAAATAAATGGCTAAATGAAGGCAAATAACTAGAACACTAAAAATCGAGAAGGTGTAGATAAATATCTTTGTAAATAAACCTGTTCGTTTCATTTTCGCTCCAATTTATAACCAACATTGCGCACAGTGAGGATGCAGTCCAGGTCTAGCTTTTTCCGCAATTCCTTGATATAGACATCAATGACACGGTCAAAGGGAACCTCATCTGTCGCTTTCCAGACGGCATCAATAATCTGAGAGCGGGTCAAGGCTCGTCCTTCATTTTTCACCAGATAGTCCAAAATTTCCAACTCTTTAGCATTGATGGCTACTTCCTCTCCTGCTAGACTGGCACTGTAGCTCTCAAAGTCCACTTGGGTATCCTTATAGGAGAAGATTCGTCCCGTATCGTAGTAACGCTTGAAAATCGCGTCCACCCTCACTTTTAAGAGGGAAAGGGAGAAAGGTTTTTCCAGATAGCCATCTGCTAGCGAAGCAAAAGCACTCATCTTGTATTCCTCATCCTGAAAGGCTGTCAACATCAAGACAGGGACCTGGCTGGTTTTGCGAATCTCAGCTAGTACTTCTAGGCCATTGAGCTTGGGCATCTGGATATCCAGTAAAACTAGAGCCACCTCATAGCTGGAAAATTTTTCTAAGGCTTCCTCCCCATCTGCCGCCTCAATGATTTCATAACCACAATCCGTCAAATAATCACTGACCCCCTCACGGATCATCTCTTCATCTTCTACAATTAAAATTTTCATAGAAAAAACGTTTCACATTCCTTTAAATTTCTTTAATTCATTTCTATTTCTTCCTGATAGGAAGAAGCCTAATCAAGATGAAATAGATAAAAATGCTACCTATATTATACCCCATTTAGGAGAATAGGTAGCAAGTTTGTTATTCACCATCCAGCAAGAGCTCTTTTGGTTGTTTTCTAAGGAGATTGCTTGAAGCAAGCACCATAACGAGAACCACTAGAACCAAGGCAAGGACAAAGACGATGATAAAGTCTGATGTCTGAATAGAAATATCTAGGCTCGACAAGGTCTTACTAAAGCCATCTACTTCTGCACCACCACCAAGGTTAGAGGCTTGAGCAGCCTTGCTGGCTTGCTTGGCAACACCTGAAGTGACGTTGGCAAGAACAGTATTTCCGATTGCACGCGCTGTGTAAGTAGCTAAGAAGTAAGCAGAAACAAGAGCAGGGATGGCAATCAAGATAGATTCGGTGATAAATTGACCCAAGATACTTGCCTGCTTAAGACCGATAGAGAGGAGAATTCCCACTTCCTTACGACGGGCGTTGATCCAAAGACTAAGCAAGAGTGCAAGGAGAAGGACTGAAAAGCTCAAGCTACCCCAGAAGAGGAGATTGGCCATCTTGTACATACCAGAGATGGATTGCTCAAGAGCTGGGTAGTTAGATGAGCTCTTAACGAGTGTATAGCTCTTCCAGTTGATACCACTGATGCCATTCAACTCTTTCATAACATCATCCAAGTTCTTGTCCGCTGTTACAAAGAAGGTTGCGTCCCCATAAATAGCTGTGTCTTCTGTGTATCCATAAAGTTTCGCAGCAGTGTGAATGTCTGTGATAGCTGTATTTTCATAGAGTTCTTGTGAGTAGGTTACTGCTGACTTATTATGACCATCAAAGAGTCCCTTGATTGTCACTTCGACTGTTTCCTTGGCTCCTTTTTCATTGTCTGCATCGTAGATATTAGAGTCTAGTTTGACCTTGTCCCCTACTTTCCAGCCGTGTTTGGCTGCCAAGTCCTTGTGCAGGAGGATCTTGTCCTTGTCATCGTTGGTTAGGTGCTCACCTTCGACCAGCTTATAAGAACCAGAGACAAACTTGTCTTCTTTAGAGGAGTCATTGACACCTGTAATCATCAAGCTACTTCCAAAATGTTTGGCACGGTCAGGTGTCAGATTTTTCTTGGTTTCTGGCGTTTCGATGAGTTCATAGCCAGTCAAATCCCCAATAGCGTTGATGCGTTTCACATAAGACTCAATGGCCTTGTTTTCGGTGATTTTTTTGATATCTTCACCCTTGATATTCCCAGCACCACGTGGAGTTCCTTGATTGACGCGACGATTGATTTGCATGGAGAAGCTGTTGGTGATATTTTTAAAAGTCTCCTGAGAAGCTTTGGCAGTAGCACCCTTGATCGACAAGCCGACCAAACTCAAGCTCGCCATGAGGAGAATAATCAGGAAGATGACGATCGATTTGAAAAACTTCCTTGTAACATAGGCAAATGCGTTGTGTAACATAGGTTCCCTTTCTAGATGTTGTTCTATTTTATAGTTCTGATACTCAATAAAAATCAAAAAACAAACTAGGAAGCTAGCCGTAAGCTGTACTTGAGTACGGTAAGGCGACGATGACGTGGTTTGAAGAGATTTTCGAAGAGTATAACAGAAAAAGCTCATATTATTTCGTAGTATTGCGAGTTTCAGTCAGTTTCTTGTCCTTCAACTCAAGTGTAATATCTGACGCTTGTGCCACTTCTTTGCTGTGAGTTACGACGATGACACATTTACCTGTTTTCTGAGCAAGTGATTTGAGCAGTTCGACAATATCTCCAGCAGTTTTAGGATCCAGATTTCCTGTTGGCTCATCTGCTAGAATAACTGGAGCTTCTGATACCAAACTACGGGCAATAGCAACACGTTGTTGTTGACCACCTGATAACTGGAGAACATTCCGCTTGATCTGACTTTCATCTAAACCAAGCTCAAGCAGCGTATCCTTGCTTGCCTTTTTATTGACCAAGCGGATATTTTCCAGTGGAGAAAGATAATCTATCAAATTATAATTTTGAAAGACCAAGGAAATATGGTGCATACGATGGTAAGAATAGCCCTTCTTACGAATGTCCTCTCCTTGGAAAAGGATAGAACCTTCAACAGGACTATCTAGACCAGCAAGCAGGGACAAGAGAGTGGATTTTCCCGCTCCTGATTCCCCAATAATACTGTAAAATTTCCCGGGTTCAAAATTATAATTGATCTGATATAGGACTGCTTCAGCAGTGTTCTTATAACGGTAGGTAACATCTTGTAATTGTAATAAAGTCATGATTTCTCCTTCTTATACTCAATGAAAATCAAAGAGCAAACTAGGAAGCTAGCCGCAGGCTGTACTTGAGTACGGCAAGGCGAAGCTAACGCAGTTTGAATTTGATTTTCGAAGAGTATTAACTAATAGATGATAAAATTTCTTTAGGCGATTTTCTAAATAAGAATAGGAAACAAAGGGCTACAGATAAGCAACTAAGCAGAACTAGAAAAACATAGGATTCTGCAAAAGATAGGATGCTGGTTGATAGACTGCTTGCTTTGGCTAGCGTGTCTTGTAAGACTGCCTGATCTCCACTTGCTAGTAGGGTTTGGAGTAGGTAAGTTGTGATTGCGTTGCCTGCAGCAAATGCTGGAAGCAAAGCACCAATAGATACCAGAACTACCTCTAAACAGAATTGTAGGAAGATCGAGCTCTTGCCTTTTCCAAGTGCCAGTAAAATCCCCACTTCATAGACCCTTTCTCTCAACCAGAGAGACAAAACAAGAATTAAGGCCCCTGCTCCTGCTATCAACATCCCATAAAGGAAGATGGTTAGGAAGGTTTGGAAGGTTGCCACTGAGTCTTTGATTTGTTCAAAAGCCTTGTTTTCCTTTTCGACTTGATAGCCTTGATTTTCCAAAGACAAGTTTTCTACCTGCTTCATGAGTTCGTCCATTTCCTTAGGATTTTCTACATAGAAGCGCGCTGCACTGACTTGAGGTTCACTATTTCCTAAAAGAGTTTGGCTACTTTCATAGTCTGTAAAGACTTGGTTTTCACTGAAGTCAGAAGACAAGCCTGTAAATTTCTCTTGTTTTTTACCAGAAAAGATGCCGACAATCTCAAACTCCACTGTTTGCCCTTTGCCAGCTTCTGACTGACCAGCATCTAAGGCAATCTTGTCATGAAGGGAAAGACTATTCTTCTTAGCCAACTCTTCGTGGATGATGATTTTCTTTGAATCCCCTTTTTGAAGATGTCGCCCTTCTTTTAAGTTGAAAGCCGAGCTGGTAAAGGTGACATCCTTAGATGAATCTTCAAGAGCTGTTAAGCTAACCAAATTCTTATCCGCAGCGGACAAATCATCACGTTCCACGCTCTGCTCGCCACTCACTGCTTCCTTGTCTTTTAGTTTTGCGACCGTCTCGAGTTCAGGAGAAACATTTTCCAGTCCCTTAATCTTGCTTACAGATGCTAGGTCTGACAACTTGAATGTCTGACCATTTTCTATCTTCTTAATAGAAAAAGAGGTATTGAGTGATTTGTAAAGATTGGTTTCAACTGTTTTGTTGGACTTCATCAGAGTCAAACAGGCTGAAATTCCAGCCAATAGGACCAATAAAATCAGAAATAAAATAAAACTTCTCAGTCGTTTTCTGCTGACATAAGCCCAAGCTCTTTGGATCGGATTCATTTGTCACCTCCATATTTGTAAGACTATTATAAAATCCAAATATGAAATGTTTATGAAATACAAAAAAAGAGCAAAAATTTTTTGCTCTACTTGAATTAGATGAAAAAAGAGCTAGCCTAAGCTAACTCTTATCCTATGCGGAGAGAGGGACTTGAACCCTCACGACCTAAAGCGGTCACAGGATCCTTAGTCCTGCGCGTCTGCCAATTCCGCCATCCCCGCGTCGATTACTTTACTAGTATATCAACTTTTAGGATGCTTGTCAACACTTTTTTTCAATTTTTTTCATTTCATCAACCAAATTACTCAGAAAGTTCATTTAGATTTTCATCTACTAACTTAGCTCCAAGTGTATTTTTAAAATGTCCAAGGGCAAATTGGTGATTTTCAGGCCAGATGGAAGCAACAGCTGGTTTAACAATCTCGATGTCATATCCTAGATTATAGGCATCTATAGCTGTATGCAGGACACAGATATCCGTCAAGACTCCTGTTAAGATAACTGTAGAAATTCGACGCTCTCTCAAGCGGATATCCAGGTCAGTCCCTGAAAAAGCAGAGTAATGGCGTTTATCCATCCAAAAGACACGACTGTCTGAACCATGCTCTTGATAAAAGGTCCCCAAATCTCCGTATAAATTCCGTCCACTAGTCCCAATCAAATTGTGAGGAGGAAACAGCTTGCTTTCTGGATGGAAACAATCATTTTCTTCGTGAGCATCGATGGTAAAGAAGATGTAATCTCCTCGTTCAAAAGCTAATCGAGTCACCTTGCTGATGGCATCTGAAATCGCCTGAGCTGGAGCGCCTGCTGTCAATTTTCCACTATCAGCAACAAAATCTTCTGTATAATCAATCGAAATTAAAGCCTTAGTCATTAGTAATCTCTTTTCTTCACTTCTTCAAAAATATCTGAAATCAAGACCTTAAGGTAGGTTCCCTTCATTCCAAGTGAGCGACTTTCAATAATCCCTGCAGACTCAAGTTTACGAAGGGCATTTACAATCACAGAGCGAGTGATTCCAATACGATCTGCAATCACTGACGCAGTCAACTGCCCTTCATTTCCATTTAATTCCCCTAAAATTGCTGAAACAGCACGGAGTTCGGAGTAAGAAAGGGTATTAACCGCCATGGTAACAGCAGTACGGCGACGGATATTTTTCTCATCTTCTTCACGCTGGAAGTTGAGGAGTTGAATCCCAACCACGGTACTCGCAATCTCAACAAGGATCAAATCCTCGTCTTCGAATTTTTTATCATTGCGCCAAATAATCAAAGAACCAAGGCGAATTCCTGATACATGAATCGGTGCAATAGTCGTCAAACCATCTGGAAAGTCGGCACGACTTTCCACAGGAAAAATGCTTAAATCATGATCAACTGTCAGATTGGCTTCTGTATCATAAATCATGTTCGCACCTTGAATGTAGTCATCCGGGAAAATTTTAGTTTGGAAGAATTGCTCTACACGATCTGTATTGGTTTTGTAACGCATAAAATAGCCAAGGAGACGTCCCTTGCTATTAACGATACAGGCGTTACAGTCAATAATATCGGCCAATTGACGGGTAATCGCATTGTAGGGAAGTTCTTCCTGCAACTGCTCATCTGAGCGCTTCAGGATAGAAGTAATTTTTCTAGTTTTTTCTAATAAATGTGCCATTTTTCACCTCGAATTTAATCGCTATCATTATAACATAAACAGCTTGAATTTTCAATTATTATCTGAAAATTGCTTATTTAATTGCAATTTGAAAAAACAAGAATATTTTTAATTAAATTGCCTCTTTTCTATTGACAAGCCCCTTATTTTTGTGTATTATAATATTACAAGAAGATAATATATCTATTTTATTTATCTTTCTTTTTCCATTCGGTCTCCTTATATAAAAAAGCGATTCATTTTGAACCGCTTTTTCTTATTTATCGCCCTTGTTACGAATCACAAAGCCTGTTTGCTTTTCGCTTGAAGTATTGCGTGGTTTTTTATTGTCTTTATTACGGTAACGTCTGTCTTTATCAAAACGATCATTGCCACGACTTCCTTTTTTGAAATCATCACGACGACCATTGCCACGGCGATCACGGTCTCGACGGTCGTCCCCACGACGGCCTCCACGACCTCCCTTAGCTTTACCACCGAAGCCATTACCTGATGGTTTAAATGGCAGTGGTTTTTCACGCGCAATCTCCACTTCTGGAAGACTATCTGGATCTTGAACTGTCAGACTCAAAATATACATTGCCAATTCTTCTGGAGTAAATTCGGCAGCTAGCTTACGAGCATCCTTACCAAATTTCTCAAAGTTGGCACGGATAGTCTCATCTGCAAAATCACGTTCGATTTTCTTGAGAGCTACGTGTTTTTTTGCTTGGAAGGCTTCTTCTGCACTTGCAGGTTTAAGACCTTTCATGCGTTTTTTGGTTAAGTTTTCAATGATTTGGAGGTAGCCCATTTCATTTGGTGATACGAAAGTAATAGACTGACCTGACTTGCCAGCACGACCTGTACGACCGATACGGTGAACATAACTTTCAGGATCTTGTGGAATATCGTAGTTATAGACATGGGTCACACCTGAAATATCCAAGCCACGCGCCGCAACGTCTGTCGCAACCAAAACATCAAGATTGCCATTTTTAAAGTCACGAAGGACACGAAGACGTTTGTTTTGGTCTAGGTCTCCATGAATTCCTTCTGCACGGAAGCCACGGATTTTCAGTCCACGAGTCAATTCATCCACACGACGTTTTGTACGACCAAATACGATAGCAAGTTCTGGCTGTTCCACATCCATAAGACGGGTCATAGTATCAAATTTTTCTTGTTCCTTAACACGGATATAGTACTGGTCAACCAATTCTGTTGTCAATTCCTTAGCCGCTATCTTGACATGCTCAGGCTCTTTCATAAACTGAACACCGATACGTTTGATGGCATCTGGCATAGTTGCTGAGAAAAGTAAGGTTTGACGGCTTTCAGGGACACGAGAAATGATAGCTTCAATGTCTTCAAGGAAGCCCATGTTAAGCATTTCATCCGCTTCGTCAAGGATAAGAGTTTCAATATCTTGTAATTTCAAGGCCTTGCGTTTAATCAAGTCCAAGAGGCGACCTGGAGTTCCCACCACGATATGGGCACCAGATTTAAGAGCCTTAATTTGTTTTTCAATGCTTGATCCGCCATATACTGAGCGTACTTTGACTCCCTTACTACGACCAAAGCGGAAGAGTTCCTCTTGACTTTGGACAGCAAGTTCACGTGTTGGAGCGATAACCAAAGCTTGGATGGTCGCTTCTTCTGTACGGATTTTTTCAAGGGTAGGCAAGCCAAAGGCTGCAGTTTTTCCTGTACCAGTCTGAGCTTGACCGATAACGTCCTTGCCTTCAAGGGCCAAGGGAATAGTTTGCTCTTGGATCGGACTGGCTTCTACAAAACCAGCTTTTTCAATCTCTGCTAGCAAATCAGCAGACAAATTTAATTCATTAAATTTCACGTTATTCTTCTTTCTAAAGGTGGTGCGAAGCCACCCTATAGGGCTTAGTTTATACTTTTCTTTTTATGACGTATTTTCATATACTGGATATAAAATCGTGTTGCTTCTTTTCCACAAAAGAAAAGTACTGTTTTCTTTGCAACCTATCTAGTATAACACAAGAGAGAAGCAAAAGATAGCCTAATCCTTCGATAATGTTATGTAAACGATTTTTCTGAGAAAATGAGGCTATAATTTCCACTATTTCATAAACTTTTTTAAAGCGTAGCAGAATTGTGCAAAAGTTTTTTTCTTGTGCTAGAATGAAAATCGAATAGGAGGAACTCTAAATGTTAACTTATGATTTAATCGTTATCGGATTTGGTAAAGCTGGTAAAACACTAGCTGGTAAATTGGCTTCAGCTGGCAAAAAAGTTGCCCTCGTTGAACGTAGCAAAGCTATGTACGGTGGAACTTGTATAAACATCGGTTGTATCCCAACTAAAACTTTGCTGGTTGCTGCTGAGAAAGACTTATCTTTTGAAGAAGTGATTGCTACCAAAAACACTATCACTGGTCGCCTCAACGGTAAAAACTATGCGACTGTTGCTGGTACAGGCGTCGATATCTTTGATGCGGAAGCTCACTTCCTTTCAAATAAAGTCATCGAAATCCAAGCTGGTGATGAAAAGAAAGAACTGACTGCTGAAACAATCGTCATCAACACTGGTGCTATTTCAAACGTCTTGCCAATCCCTGGACTTGCTACAAGCAAGAACGTCTTTGACTCAACAGGTATCCAAAACTTGGACAAATTGCCTGAAAAACTTGGAGTCCTTGGTGGTGGAAATATCGGTCTTGAATTTGCTGGTCTATACAACAAACTTGGAAGCAAGGTTACAGTCCTAGATGCCTTGGATACTTTCCTACCTCGTGCAGAACCTTCCATCGCAGCTCTTGCTAAACAATACATGGAAGAAGACGGTATTGAATTGCTTCAAAACATCCGTACTACTGAAATCAAAAATGACGGTGACCAAGTGCTTGTCGTGACTGAAAACGAAACTTACCGTTTCGATGCCCTTCTCTACGCAACTGGACGCAAACCAAATGTAGAACCACTTCAACTTGAAAATACAGATATTGAACTAACTGAACGTGGTGCTATTAAAGTAGACAAACATTGTCAAACAAACGTTCCTGGTATCTTTGCAGTTGGGGATGTCAACGGCGGCCTTCAATTTACTTACATTTCACTTGATGACTTCCGTGTTGTCTACAGCTACCTTGCTGGAGATGGCAGCTACACGCTTGAAGATCGTCTCAATGTACCAAATACTATGTTCATCACACCTGCCCTTTCACAAGTTGGTTTGACTGAAAGCCAAGCAGCTGATTTGAACCTTCCATACGCAGTGAAAGAAATCCCTGTTGCAGCAATGCCTCGTGGTCACGTAAACGGAGACCTTCGCGGAGCTTTCAAAGCTGTTGTTAATACTGAAACAAAAGAAATTCTTGGAGCAAGCATCTTCTCAGAAGGATCTCAAGAAATCATCAACATCATCACTGTTGCTATGGACAACAAGATTCCTTACACTTACTTCACAAAACAAATTTTCACTCACCCAACCTTGGCTGAGAACTTGAATGACTTGTTTGCGATTTAAGTTGAGATTTAATCGTATCGAACAGCCCTCCTTGGGCTGTTTTTACTTCTGCGGAATCTCAAATCTGTCTTTTCCTTCTTTTATGATATAATAGAAACATGAAATTAAAAACTACTTTGGGCCTCCTAGCTGGGCGTTCTTCCCACTTCATTTTAAGCCGTCTTGGCCGTGGAAGTACGCTCCCAGGAAAAGTCGCCCTTCAATTTGATAAAGATATTTTACAAAACCTAGCTAAGAACTACGAGATTGTCGTGGTGACTGGAACCAACGGAAAAACCTTGACAACTGCTCTCACTGTCGGCATTTTAAAAGAGATTTATGGTCAAGTTCTGACCAACCCAAGCGGTGCCAACATGATTACAGGAATTGCGACAACCTTCTTAACAGCCAAATCTTCTAAAACTGGGGAAAATATTGCCGTCCTAGAAATCGACGAAGCCAGTCTATCTCGTATCTGTGACTATATCCAGCCAAGCTTATTTGTCATCACGAATATCTTCCGTGACCAGATGGACCGCTATGGTGAGATTTACACAACTTACAAGATGATTTTGGATGCTATTCGTAAAGTGCCTACGGCTACTGTTCTCCTTAATGGAGATAGTCCACTTTTCTACAAGCCAGCTATTCCAAACCCTGTACAGTATTTTGGTTTTGACTTAGAAAAAGGACCCGCTCGAGAAGCTCACTACAATACAGAAGGAATTCTCTGTCCTGACTGCCAAGCATCCTCAAATATGAGCACAATACCTATGCCAACTTGGGGGCCTATATCTGTGAAAATTGTGGCTGCAAACGTCCTGATCTCAACTATCGCTTGACAGAACTAGTTGAGTTGACCAACAATCGCTCTCGCTTTGTCATTGACGGACAAGAATACGGTATTCAAATCGGTGGTCTCTACAATATCTACAACGCCCTAGCTGCAGTTGCTATCGCCCGTTTCCTTGGTGCAAATCCACAACTCATCAAGCAGGGATTTGACAAGAGCCGTGCAGTCTTTGGACGCCAAGAAACCTTCCATATCGGTGACAAGGAATGCACCCTCGTCTTGATTAAAAATCCAGTCGGTGCGACCCAAGCTATCGAAATGATTAAATTAGCTCCTTATCCATTTAGTCTATCTGTCCTCCTTAATGCTAACTATGCAGATGGAATTGATACCAGCTGGATCTGGGATGCGGACTTTGAACAAATCACCGAGATGGACATCCCCGAAATCAATGCTGGCGGTGTTCGCCATTCTGAAATTGCACGTCGTCTCCGAGTGACAGGCTATCCAGCTGATAAAATCACTGAAACAAGTAGTCTGGAACAAGTTCTTAAGACAATTGAGAATCAGGACTGTAAGCATGCTTATATTCTGGCTACCTATACTGCTATGCTTGAATTCCGCGAACTGCTGGCTAGTCGTCAGATTGTTAGAAAGGAGATGAACTAATGGTTTATACTTCACTTTCCTCAAAAGCTGGCAATTACGCTTATCAGCTCAACATTGCTCACCTCTACGGAAATCTCATGAATACCTATGGGGACAATGGAAACATCCTCATGCTTAAGTATGTGGCTGAAAAACTGGGAGCCCATGTGACGGTTGACATCGTTTCTCTCCATGATAACTTTGATGAAAATCACTACGACATTGCCTTTTTCGGTGGCGGTCAAGACTTTGAACAAAGTATTATTGCGGATGACCTACCTGCTAAAAAAGAGAGCATTGACAACTACATCCAAAACGATGGTGTGGTTCTGGCTATCTGCGGTGGTTTCCAACTATTGGGTCAATATTATGTTGAAGCTTCAGGGAGACGCATCGAAGGACTAGGGGTCATGGGCCACTACACGCTCAACCAAACCAATAACCGTTTTATCGGGGACATCAAGATTCATAATGAAGATTTCAATGAAACCTACTATGGATTTGAGAATCATCAGGGCCGTACCTTCCTCTCAGATGATCAAAAACCACTGGGACAGGTTGTCTATGGAAATGGAAATAACGAAGAAAAAGTCGGCGAAGGGGTTCATTATAAGAATGTCTTTGGTTCCTACTTCCACGGGCCTATCCTCTCTCGTAATGCCAATCTAGCTTATCGCCTAGTCACCACTGCCCTCAAGAAGAAATATGGTCAGGACATCCAACTCCCTGCCTATGAAGATATTCTCAGCCAAGAAATTGCTGAAGAATACAGCGACGTCAAAAGCAAGGCTGACTTTTCTTAAACAAAGTAAAACTATATCAAAGAACTCCGTTATCTTGTCGGAGTTTTTTTGTCTTTTCTTTTACCCTTCTCCCTTGCATTTTCTCTCTTTTTTTGCCAAAATAGAGGGGTAGAAAGAAGGTAGCATATGTCTAAATTACAACAAATCGTAGCATATCTTGAATCAGAAAAACTAGACGTCGCTGTCGTATCTGACCCCGTCACAATCAATTACCTCACTGGTTTTTACAGTGATCCCCATGAACGCCAGATGTTCCTTTTTGTCCTAGCGGATCAGGAACCTCTCCTCTTTGTCCCAGCCCTTGAGGTTGAACGTGCAAGCAGCACTGTTTCCTTCCCAGTTGTGGGCTATGTGGATTCTGAAAATCCATGGCAAAAAATGAAACATGCTCTTCCACAACTTGACTTCAAACGTGTCGCTGTTGAGTTTGACAATCTTATCTTGACCAAATTCCATGGCTTGAAAACAGTTTTTGAAACTGCTGAGTTTGAAAACCTCACACCTCGTATCCAACGCATGCGCCTCATCAAATCAGCTGATGAAGTACAAAAAATGATGGTTGCAGGTCTCTATGCGGACAAGGCTGTTAAGGTTGGTTTTGATAATATTTCTCTTGATAAGACGGAGACAGATATCATCGCTCAAATTGACTTTGCTATGAAACGTGAAGGCTATGAAATGAGCTTTGATACCATGGTCTTGACTGGTGATAATGCTGCAAATCCACACGGTATTCCAGCAGCAAACAAAGTTGAAAATAACGCCCTTCTCCTCTTTGACCTTGGTGTTCTAGTCAACGGCTATGCTTCAGATATGACTCGTACAGTCGCTGTCGGAAAACCAGACCAATTCAAGAAAGACATTTATAACTTGACTCTTGAAGCCCAACAAGCTGCTCTTGACTTTATCAAGCCAGGTGTGACTGCCCATGAAGTGGACCGCGCTGCCCGTGAGGTCATCGAAAAAGCTGGTTACGGCGAATACTTCAACCACCGTCTCGGTCATGGTATCGGTATGGATGTCCACGAATTCCCATCTATCATGGAAGGAAACGACATGGTCATCGAAGAAGGTATGTGCTTCTCTGTTGAACCAGGTATCTATATCCCTGGCAAGGTCGGTGTCCGTATCGAAGATTGCGGTGTTGTTACAAAAGATGGCTTTGACCTCTTTACAAGCACCAGCAAAGACTTGCTTTATTTTGATTAATATTCTTCGAAAATCTTCCCACAATAAAACGCATAGTATCAAGGTTCTTCAACACCTGATACTATGCGTTTTTCTTATTTAAAAGATTTTTGACTCATTCTCTTTACTTAAACTTCTTGATACTTTGACTAAGGATAAATCCTACAATCATCCCTACCATATTTTGCATGAAGTTTGGTAGGATTTCTGGTAGGGCTGCTGCCCAGCCATTCATCAAAGTTGAACCCAAGGCGTAGCCCCTACCATGGCAATCGTTGCCAAAACAAAGCCTAACCACTTAGTTTTTCCTTTAAATCCTGCAAAAAATCCCTGCAAGCCATGGTTGACCAAGCTAAAGAACATCCACTGAGGATAGCCTGATAAGAGGTCAATCAAGAAACCTGCTAGTCCTCCTACTACAGCCCCTTCACGACTACCAAAGTAGAAGGCCGTAAAGAAGACACCCGCATCTAAAAGAGTTAGAATGCCTGTCGGTGTTGGAATTTTTAAGAAATAGCCTAGAACCACAGAAAGGGCGGTTAATAGGGATACAAGGGCAATTTTAGTTGTTTTGGTTTGCTTCATATTGTCTTACTCCATACTGATCTGCTTGTGCAATGGCACGGTAAACGAAAGCCTTAGAGCTTTCTACTGCTGGTAAAAGTTCATCACCTTTGACTAGATGACTGGCAATGCTGGAGGCAAAGGTACAACCTGCACCAGCATTTTGCCCTTGGATAACGGGATTTTCTAAGAATGTAAAGTTTTGTCCATCATAAAAGACATCTGCAGCCTTGTCCTGACTAAGGCGATTACCTCCCTTGATAATGACTGCTGGCGCTCCTAATTCATGTAATTTCTGAGCTGCAGTTTTCATATCTTCCAAGGTTTTGATTTCCTGACCAGCCAATAATTCTGCTTCAGGAAGATTAGGTGTAATCACACTGACATAAGGGAAAAAACGAATCAATTCCTGGCAGAGTTCACTAACAGCCACATCGTGAGTTTCCTTGCAGACCAAGACAGGGTCCAGAACCACAGGTACTCCTGGACGTTGTTTGATAAAGTCCAAGGCCTTCTCAGCCACACTGACAGTTGGTAGAAGACCAATCTTAATCCCTGCAAATTCCACATCACGCAAGCTATCTAATTCATGTTGAAAAATGGTATCGTCAGTTGGAAAGACTTCAAATCCCTTTTCTGTCAAGGCTGTCAAACAAGTCACTGCTACAAAGCCATGCAAGCCGTTCAAGGTATAGGTAGCCAAATCAGCGGACAAACCACCACCACTAAAAATATCATTTCCAGAAAGTGCTAAAATACGATTATTCTTCATAACGAATCTCCTTTAAATACAAACCATTTGGTGCTGCAGTGGGACCTGCAAGCTGCCTGTCCTTTTTCTTCAAGATGAGGTCAATCTGCTCTACTGACATGCGGTTATTGCCGATTTTAAGCAGTGTCCCCACCATATTGCGAATCTGCTTATACAAGAAACCATTTCCTGAAAAGGTAAAGGTCAAAAACTGGCCTGTCTCATCAACTGTTAAACTAACTTCTGTGATGGTGCGAATCTTATCCTCTACGCTGGTCCCAGATGCTGTAAAACCGGTAAAATCATGTGTTCCCTCTAGCTTTTTGATTGCAATCTGCATGCGTTCCACATCGAGTGGATAGGGAAAGTGAGTGGCATAGTGACGGCGCATAGGATTCTTGGGACGGCCCCTATCCACGATAAACTCATAGGTCTTACTGTGCTTGGCATAACGGCAATGAAAATCATCCGCCACAAGCTCAATCGAAATCACATCAATATCTTCAGGGGACTGAGTGTCTAGAGCAAAACGGAGCTTCTCCTCATCCATTTGATAAGGCAGGTCAAAATGAATAACCTGTCCCAGGGCATGAACCCCACTATCTGTCCTACCAGCACCGTGAACAGTAATGGCTTGCCCTTTATTTAACTTGGTCAAGGTTTTTTCAATTTCTTCCTGAACACTACGTGCATGAGGCTGGCGCTGAAAACCAGCAAAGTCGTAACCATCATAGGAAATAGTTGCTTTATATCTCGTCATAATTTCTATTTTATCAAGAAAATAATCTGTAAACAAGGTTCTAAAACAAATATTGTATGGGTACAAAATTCACAAAAAGAAAAACTTAGGAAACCAATCCTAAGCTCTCTTTTGAAGTAGGTACATGACAAAGATAGAGGTTACAATCAACCAACCTCCTAAGATACTAAAGACCAACATCCCATTGTGCGTTAGTAAGCCAATTGCACCTAGAACGAATGGAGTCGTAAAGGCTCCGAAACTACAGCCTAAAACTGCAAATGAAGTTGCTTGATTGAGGAGTTTAGCTGGAATTCTTTCAGAGACAAGTTGAAAGACCGTCGTCAAGGCTACACTGTAGGCAAAACCAGCAAGAATGCTTCCTGCCACTACCACCCACAAGGATGGAGACAAGGCAATCACAATTTGCCCTAAGCCGAAGGTAATACCAGACCAGAGGAGCAGTTTCTCTTTAAAGATAGAAATCAAGAAAGAAAAACTCACACCAGCTACAATCCCGATTAACTGCATGACACTAAGAACAAAACTAGATAACTGGGCATCTCCCAGTCCTCTTTCCACCATCAGGCTTGGAATACGAATAGTAATAGCCGTATTGGTACAAACTACAACTGCCGCTTCAATAGCTAAGATAAAAATCAAGCCCTTCATTTCCCGAGTTAAACGACTTACTTCCTTCGTTTTTTTCTTGACTTCTTTCTTTTCCTTTCCATAAGGGACAAAGAGCAGATAAAGGGTCAGTACCAAAAATCCAGCACTATAGGCTAGGAAGGTAGCTGTCCAACCAAAGGACAACAATTGACCGACTGCCAAGGTGATGAGAGATGCCCCAACGACCTCTGCAGAACCGCGTAGCCCCAACATCTGAATTCGTGTTTTTCCTTGATAACGTTCACTGATAATAGAAATAGCCTTGGCATTGATCATCCCAACTCCCAAACCAAAGAGAATCCGTGTTCCAAAGACAAAGGGATAGGCTTGATACCAAAAGGGTGCTGTTCCACTCAGTGATAAAATCAGCAATCCCAAACTAATCTGTAATCGCTCAGGAAATATTTTTTCTAAGAAACCATTTAGTAATAACATAATCATGATTCCAAAGGAAGGCAAGCTCGCCAAGAGCTCAATTTGTTCCTTAGGATAACCTTGATAATAGTCAAACATGGCTGGCAGGGCACTCGAGATGGAAAAGGACGTAATCAAAACGAGGGAGAGAGCCAAAATACTGGCCCGTTCTAAAAATTGTTTCATGAAATCTCTTTCTATATTTTCTCTTAATCTTCTGTCTCTTTTGATAGTTATCAAACAAGCAAGAAAAGAAGAAGCCTCTTTGGTGTACAGACTCCTTCTTAAACTAGAAAATGAATCCCTTGTGTCTTAGGATGACTTTCTCTTGATTTGCTTAATAAAGTAGAAGATAAATCCTGCCACCATATAGGCAACAAAGATAATCAGACACCACTTGAACACGACATCCCAACCCTTGTTCACATTCAAAAAGAAGTAAGGGAAGGGACTGACCTTAGAATTAGGAACATCAAGTTTCAGTACCAAGCCATTAAAAAGAGCAAAAATCATATAAAGCAAGGGTAAAATCGTCCACACAATTGGATCCCAAATCTTGTATTGACCCTGTTTGTCAAAAAAGAGGGTATCTGCTAAAAACCAAAGGGGAACGATATAGTGACAAAGGAAATTTTCTAGGGTATAGAAATTAGTCGCAATAGGCGCTAATAGGAAATGGTAAATCACACAGGTAATCATGATACTCATGGTGATTCCACCTTTTAAGCGCAAGAGGCTTGGCCTTTGCCAGTTTTCACCTAAACGGCTCATAACCTTTAGGAGGTAGAGCGTAAAAATCGCGACTAAAAGGTTGGACAGAACCGTATAATAGAGCAACATCCCAAAGCCACCATGCTTGGCGATTTCAAGATAAACTCCCGTAAAAGCCGCTAGAAACAAGAAGATACGGCTATAAAATACAAGTTTATAGTGTTTTGACATGCTTAAATTTTCTTCACAAACTCTGATTTGAGTTTCATGGCACCGAAGCCATCGATTTTACAGTCGATATTGTGGTCGCCTTCTACGATGCGGATATTTTTCACGCGCGTCCCTTGTTTCAAATCTTTTGGCGCACCTTTTACTTTCAAATCCTTGATGAGAGTTACTGTATCACCGTCAGCAATTTATTTCCGTTGGCATCGATAGCAACAAGGCCCTCTTCTACATCTGCAACTTCAGCAGGATTCCACTCATAAGCACACTCTGGGCAAACCAGTAGGGCACCGTCTTCGTAGACATACTCTGAGTTACATTTTGGGCAATTTGGTAGGTTGTTCATGGTTTCTCCTTATCATCATTCACTATTCTTTGAAAATCAAAATTTCTCGAACAGCAACTATTATACCTTAAAATCAGCATTTTGACAAATGAGTCGCTGGAGAAGCAAAGAAAAAATCATGTAACTTTGTCTGCTACATGATTTTTAAAAGATAGTTTATCATGAGTAGTGATACAGAAACTCATGATAGAAAGGGATGCATTTTTCTTACAAACCAGGTGCTTATCCAAGTTCTGCCGCAATCATCCAAACTGTTTTCTCAAGTTCAGCCTTAGCACCAACAAAGATATCGTTTGTCACATCATCGCCTTCTTCGTCAGTCACATCCAAAGCTTTTTGGAAAAGAGTGATGAGGTAGCGATAAATAGCTAGAACACGTTCCAAGCTTTCTTCAACGTTACGGAATTCTCCTTCTTCTTCTTCGATTTCACTGTGTTGAAGGAATTCTGTCAAAGTAGAGAATGGGCTTCCCCCAAGTGTGATCAAGCGTTCGCTGATTTCATCCAAGTGACCATCAAGAGCATCCATGTACTCATCCATTTTTGGATGCCATACAAGGAAACCACGACCACGCATGTACCAGTGCACTTGGTGCAAGGCAACGTGGGCTACGTATAAATCAGCAACAGCTTGGTTCAAGACTTCCTTTGTTTTTGCCAATGCTACTGGCGCTGCTTTTGTCAATGATGTTACGTCTTTTACTGCTTCTTTTTTCAATTCTACCATTTTATTTTACCTCATTCATTATTATTTGTAACCACTTCTTAGTGTTTACTCCCTTAGTATACTACTAATGAAAACCAATAGCAAGCCAAATGACTCACATGAGAAAAGTTGCAATAGACTGATAATTTAAGAAAAGTTTAGTTAGTTCTGATTAGCTCACTTTATCAGATTTACTTGAAAATTGGCTTTGGTAAAGTTCATAATAAAAGCCTTTTGCTTGGAGTAAGCTTTCGTAATTTCCCTGCTCAATAACCTGTCCATCCTTAAGAACAAGAATCTTATTTACTTCTTGAATGTTCTAGAGACAGTGTGCGATGATAAAGATGGTTCTTCCTTTCATCAAGCGTTTCATAGCTTTTTGAATTAAAAGCTCCAAACGGGTATCAACAGAGGAAGTCGCTTCATCAAAAATGAGAATTTTAAAATTGGTTAGAGAGCACGCGCGACGGTCAACAGTTGTTTTGGCCCGAGGGAAATATTGCTGGAGTATTGGTCCATATCCATGTTATAACCACCAGGAAGAGTTCGAATAAAATGGTCTACATTTGCTGCTTTGGTGGAAAAAAAGAAAGGACGATATTTGTCCTTTCTCGATTTTAGCTTTTCTTCAACCCAATAATGTTGATAAAGAGTCGATTATTTTACAAAGTCAAGCAATGCCAAGAAGCTTTCAGCTTCAAGTGACGCACCACCTACAAGGGCACCGTCAACGTCTGGGCAAGCCATGTATGAAGCAACGTTTTCAGGTTTAACAGAACCACCGTATTGAACACGAACTTTGTCCGCAACTTCTTGACCAAAGTCAGCAGCTACAACGTCACGAACAACTTTACACATTTTTTGTGCGTCGTCTTGTGAAGCTGATTTACCAGTACCGATAGCCCAGATTGGCTCGTAAGCGATAACTGATACAGCAACTTGTTCAGCTGTCAAACCAGCCAATGCAGCAGATACTTGAGCACCTACGAATTCAGCAGCTTTACCAGCTTCGTAAGTTTCAAGTGACTCACCACAACAGATGATTGGAAGCATACCGTTCGCAAAGATTGCTTTTGCTTTTTTGTTGATATCTTCGTCAGTTTCATGGAAGTAGTCACGGCGTTCTGAGTGACCGATAACAACGTAATCAGTACCGATTTCTTTCAAAACTTGTGGGCTAGTTTCACCAGTGAAAGCACCTGCATTTTCAAAGTAGCAGTTTTGAGCAGCGACTTTAAGGTTTGAACCTTTTGCAGCAGCAAGAACAGTTGTCAAATCAAGAGCTGGAGCTGCGATACCTGCTTCAACAAGATCTGATGAAGGAAGTTTTGATGCAACTGCTTCAACAAATGCTTTAGCTTCTTCTGGATTTTTGTTCATTTTCCAGTTACCAGCGATAAATGGTTTACGTGACATTTCACATACCTCTTTTTTCAATTTATTTTCTATTTATTTTATCACAATTAGACACAGCTTGCAAATTTTACTCGGATTTCAAGCCTGCTTACATGGATTAATCCTTCCAGAGATCCATGGCATTTCTGAAATCTGCCGATACCTGTGTCAACTGAGGATTGCTTGCTTCTCTTTCTGCCCGCTTAGCCTCTATTTGAGCCACACTTTTAATGCCTTCATGGCGCCAATTTCTCAAAATCGCCTGAATGTACTTCCAGTTTGGTTTTCCATTCAAAACTGCTTCACGAAGAGCTTCCTTAATCAAGTCAGTACTGGTTCCATCTTCCTTAAGAGTCTTGGTCAAATCCTCAATCTCAAAAGGAGTCAACAAGCGTCCCAACTCCTGCTGGAAAGTTTCCACCAAATTCTTGAGCTGATTTTTAGGTGTCAACTGGTCTGAACTTGAATGAGCTGCTCCAAGCAAGTCATCCAAGCGTTCCAAAGCCAAACTAGCATCAAAAAGCAATTCAATTTCACCATTCAATTCGATGGTTCGATACTGAAGCAGCCCCCTCTCCGTCAGATTGGAAATAGCCTGATTGACATCCGAAATTTCCTTGCCAATCCTTTCAGCAATCTGGCTTGGCGACATTTCTTCCAAACCTGTCGTATTTTGCAAATAGAAAAATTGCCAGACTAAAAAATCATCGCTGGACGGAAAGAGTTCCTTAAAATGCAAGAGCAGGGCACTCGGTAAAACCAAGTTCCCTGATTTAAAAGCGTCTAAATATGTCATAATTCCTCTTATAAATACCCAAATGCAGATGCATCATCTTCTATTTTTCTCCAGTCAAAAGGGGTTTCCTGATAGACCGCATAATTCACCCAGTTACTGAAAAAGAGGGCTGCTGATGAAGACCAACAAAGACAAGGTGTCTGATTAACATCATCATCCTTAAAGTAATTTTCTGGAATATGTGGGTCTAAACCTGCATCACGATCCCTAAAATACTCTTTTGCCAAGGTATCACGGTCATACTCCAAATGCCCAAAACTATAAATTTCTCGTAAATCCCGACTGGCCAAAATCGAAACCCCAACCTGCGGGCCCTCTGATAAAATCTCAAGATTGGTTTTATTTAAGACTTCTTCCTTAGAAATCTCCGTATGCCGAGAATGAGGGGATACGTAGCTATCGTCAAATCCTCTAAAGAGAAGATGCCCTTCCTTTAAAGTGTCCTGAGGATAGATACCCGATAACTTACTGTCCATCTGGTGTTTTTCCACCCCATAGCGCAAATAAAGACCAGCCTGAGCCCCCCAACAGATATGAAGGTCGAATAGACATGGGTCTTGGACCACTCGATTACCTGACTGAATTCCTCCCAATAGTCCACTTCCTCAAATGGTAAATGCTCAACTGGAGCACCTGTGATAATCATCCCATCAAAATACTCATCCTTGACTTCAGGAAAAGTTTTATAAAAGGTCTCCATGTGCTCTGAACGAGTTGTTTTAGAACGGTGACTCTCCATATAGAGAAAATCAATATCCAGTTGCAGGGGCGTATTAGCCAAGTGGCGCAACAATTGAGTCTCTGTGACCATTTTTTGTGGCATGAGATTTAAAATTAAAATCTTCAAGGGACGGATATCTTGGTGGGCCGCACGTTGATCATCCATGACAAAGATATTCTCTGTCCGTAAAATCTCAACAGCTGGCAATTTTTTATCAATTCGAATCGGCATAACCCTCTCCTAACTGTACTCTTTCAGGAATCATTGCATATGTTTGAAACTCTTCGAAAATCAAATTCAAACCGCGTCAACGTTGCCTTGCCGTACTCAAGTACAGCCTACGGCTAGTTTCCTAGTTTGCTCTTTGATTTTCATTGAGTATGAAACTAAATCTCAAACATCTAGTCCTTTTATTATACTGCAAGAAGATATAGTTTTCAATTATAGTTTTTCTCTAACTAGCTATAGTCTATTTTTATATCCTAATGTAGAGAAAACAGTCCTAGGGACTGTTTTTCATTAATAATGCATAAGAACTTTGTAATCGTAGTCACCGATTTTTTCACGGCCGTTCAATTCATCCAATTCAACAAGGAAGGCACAACCTGCTACAACACCACCAAGTTTTTCAATCATCTCGATTGTTGCCTTAACAGTTCCACCTGTTGCCAAGAGGTCATCCACGATAAGAACACGTTGACCTGGCTTGATGGCATCAGCATGCATAGTCAAGGTATCAACACCGTACTCTTTTTCATAGTCAGCAGAAATGACTTCGCGTGGCAATTTACCTGGTTTACGAACAGGTGCAAAACCAATTCCCAACTCAAAGGCAACTGGACAGCCCACGATAAAACCACGAGCTTCAGGACCTACAATCATGTCAATTTTCTTGTCAGTAGCATACTGAACGATTTCACGAACAGCGTAGCTATAAGCATTTCCATCAGCCATCAAAGGACTAATATCACGGAAGGTGATTCCTTCCTTAGGATAATTTTCAATTGTTGCAATGTAATCTTTTAAATTCATCTTTTTCTTTCTTTCAAAGTTTTTACTCTCTATTATAGCATATTTTTTAAGAAAGAAAAAAGGAAAAGTTAACTTCAATGATTATCTAACGATTTGATGATTTATGACTAGCCATAGCAATAAAGCCCAAGTTCTTTTTATTCTTATTAAACATTTTATACATAGTTAAAAACTGCTTTCTATTCTCCTTTTTACAAGCATTTACGCAAATTTTCAAAGTTCCTAGCCAACCTTCGTCATAAATCATACCTGATAATTTCATTAATGTCATTTCCCCAGTCAATACTTTCACATCACGATAACCTGATTCTATCATCACTTGCTCCCAACCATCTTGAGTTAAGGGACCTACATTTACATGAATTGCTTGTGATAATTCCTGTCTGACAGACTCTTTAGCTTCCTTAAGAAGCACATCATGTGTCAAGAGAAGGCCTCCAGGTTTTAAAACCCTTAGATATTCCATTACACATTTTTTCTTAGCTTGATCGGCTTGCATAGTCAGCATAGCTTCATTTATAACAATATCAAAACTAGCATCTTCATAAGGAAGTTTCATTGCATTAGCTCTTTCAAAACTGATTAAATGAGCAACACCTGCCGTTTCAGCAGATTTTTTAGCCACTTCTAAGGCTTGTCCATCCATATCAACAGCAGTTATCTTACAACCAAAACGCTGTGCCAACTCAATTGCTGTAGTTCCCCTATTACACGCAACCTCTAATATTCTCTTTTCTTTTGAAAATCCTCCTTCCGCAATTAACCAATCTGTGGCACGTTTTCCACCTGGACGTAAGCGTTTTTTCCCCAGTTTTGCTAAAAACTTATGACCTGCTTCTGACATTTGAACACCTCTGTTTTTTCTTCATTATAACATAAAATGATATTGTCTGACAATTCTAATCTATTATTTGATAAACTAGAATCAAAAGCATACAAGCTGCCATGACTATAGCATGAATCTATTAATCACCTCTCTAGTTCTAATTCAATTGCTCATGTAGTTTACGCATATAGGTTACGATAACATATTTGTACTTTAGAGTTGCTGGCCTCCTTATCCGCTATATACGCTTTACTATCACGTGCCTATTCATAGAGCCAAGATTTCTCTATCTCTTTCTCTGCCGATTCTTATTTCCAACGTCAGACTTAAACAGTCTATCCTAATTCCGTTCGATCAGCTACTCACAATAGTTAGACTTGGGAATCACTTTTGGGTTTACTAGTATATGATCCCCGCAGAGGATTTACACCTCAGATGAACGGAATGTTCGTCGCACCTAAAAAAAAACGAGTACTTTCGTACTCGTTCTCTGATATAAACTACTGATTAAAGTGAGTTTACGTCAACTTTGATACCAACACCTTGAGTAGTTGTGATAGTCAAGTTTGTTACGTAAGTTCCTTTAGCTGTAGCTGGTTTTGCTTTTTGGATTGTTTCGTTGAAAGCTTTGAAGTTTTCAACCAATTTTTCAGCTTCAAATGATACTTTACCAATGATTGCTTGAACGTTACCTGCACGGTCAGCACGGTAAGTGATTTTACCACCTTTAGACTCTTCAACTGCTTTAGCAACATCCATTGTTACAGTACCAGTTTTAGGGTTTGGCATCAAGTTACGTGGTCCAAGGACACGTCCAAGACGTCCAACAAGAGCCATCATGTCAGGTGTAGCAATAACTACGTCGAAGTCCAACCAACCGTCGTTGATTTTAGCAACAAGGTCATCTTCACCAACAAAGTCTGCACCAGCAGCCTTTGCTTCTTCAGCTTTTGCACCACGTGCGAAAACAAGAACGCGTGAAGTTTTACCAGTACCGTTTGGCAATACCATTGCTCCACGGATTTGTTGGTCAGCTTTTTTAACGTCGATGTTCAAGTTGTAAGCAACTTCTACAGTTGCGTCAAATTTTGCAAAGTTAGTTTCTTTTGCAAGTGCTACAGCTTCTTCTACACTGTATGCTTTTGTGCTGTCGATTTTCTCAAGAGCAGCACGAAGTTGTTTGCTTTTTTTAGCCATTTTCTATTCTCCTTGTAAGTGGTTCAATCGATTTTCATCTCCCACGTCACTTCTCGAAATGATGAAGTCTTGCGGGTTTTCAGTCTATTATTTTTCTTTTCCTACGTCGTTAAGTTCCCTTGCTGTACTCATGTACAAGCATCAGTCACTTGCCTAGTATGAAAAGCAACTAATAGACTGCTGTGAGATTTTCTACCGTGTTATTGATTAGTCAACAACAGTGAATCCCATAGAACGAGCAGTACCTTCGATCATACGCATTGCAGACTCAATGTTTGCTGCGTTCAAATCTGGCATCTTAGTTTCTGCAATTTCTTGTACTTGTGCACGAGTAACTGTAGCAACTTTAGTTTTGTTAGGTGTACCTGATCCTTTTTCAACACCTGCAGCTTTTTTCAAAAGAACAGCAGCTGGTGGTGTTTTAGTGATGAAAGTAAATGATTTATCTTCGTAAACTGAGATAACAACTGGAATGATCATACCAGCTTGGTCAGCTGTACGAGCGTTGAACTCTTTTGTGAATCCCATGATGTTGATACCAGCTTGACCAAGAGCAGGTCCAACCGGTGGAGCTGGTGTAGCTTTACCAGCAGGGATTTGCAATTTTACAAGTTTTTCGACTTTTTTAGCCATTTTTAAATCCTCCTTTGTGGTTTTGGCGGTAATTAAAGATTTTTACCTCCCACAAGTATGCTTTACACATACTCATCTATTATACACTATTTATCTGGAATTGCAAGAGAAAAGTTTATTTTTTAATCGACGTAATCTCCACCTTCAAAGCCGAAATACTCTTCCAAACTGAGGCCACTAGCTGCAATCTCTTTAGCCTCTTTTCCGACATAACGAAGGTGCCATTCCTCAGCCATATAGCCTGTTTCTTTTTCCTTACCTTTAAGATAACGGACAACAAAACCATAATCAGCCGCATGGTCCAAGAGCCATTGGGCCGCTTTTTCTTCTGTCACCAAATCACCATTTGTCCCAATCACATCAAAGGCCAAGCCTGTCTGGTGCTCGCTATAGCCAGGGCGGGCAGAGTAACGGTCTGCTGCAGCCTTTCCATCTTTATTGACATAATCTTGATAGAGCTTAGTCTGAGTCTCGTAACTTCTAAAACCACTGTATTGATCACTAATTGGGAAGCCTGCCTCTTGCATCGCTTTGATGAGTTTGACCAACTCAGCCTTGGCTGTTGGATTTTCACCTGGATTGTAGTTTTTCGATAATGGATAGTGTTTATTTGCTACGATAATTTCATCGTATTTCCCTTGGATACTGTAGTAGTCACCCTTATTAACCACTTCTGCTTTTTTCTGGGTAGCTTCTTGAGACTTATTTCCGACTGTTCCATCAACTTTGGCTGTTTGTTCTGTCTTAGCTGCTCCATCTTCATTTTTTGCTTTTTCTTGCGAACAAGCTGCTAGACTCAAGGCTAGCAAGGCTGTCAAGACAAGATATCTTTTTTTCATTTCTACTCCTTTATTTCTAATAGTTTATCTACTTCTATTGATAAACGTTTAACTAATCTTTCAATCTCATCAGGTTTTGCTTGGTAGGTCTCTGCTGTCATTTCTTCAAAGGGAACCCACCATACTGGACCACGTCCCTTGAGACCATGGCCATTCATATCACCTCTTCTTCTAGGAAACAGATGCCAGTGGATATGTGCATCGCCATTCCCTAAAAGTTCAATATTCATTTTCTCAGCAGCAAAGGCCTTAGCAACCGCCTCTTGGACCAAACTCATTTCTTCTAGAAAACGGAGTCTAGTTTCCTTCTCTAAATGGTGCAATTCCGTGATATGTTCCTTGGCTAGAAAAAGACTATAGCCTGCAAAATACTGGTGATCTCCAATCACAAGATAGCCTGTTTCTAGTTCTCTCACAAAGTAGGGATTTTCCCCAGCTTTAATGAGCTCAATTCTCTGGCAAATCAAACACATATTAGTCTACCAATATGCTCTTAAGATAAGCATCAACCATACGTTCCGTTGCGACCACCGAGTCAATATGAGTGCGCTCATATGAGTGGCTAGACTCGATACCAGCACCGAGAAGGGCGTGTTTGACTTCTGCCCCTGCAGACATAGCCGCTGAAGCGTCCGAACCATAAAATGGATATATATCCAGCTTAAATGGAATATCTTGTTCTTTCGCCAAGGCAACTAAATGTTGACGGAAGTCATAGTGATAAGGTCCTGAAGCATCCTTGACACAGATAGACACTGTATATTCGTCTGTTTGCTGGTCATCTCCCATAGCTCCCATATCCACAGCCAGATACTCTACTACCTGAGCAGGAATATTAGAATTAGCACCGTGGCCCACTTCTTCAAAGACTGAAAAAGCAAAATGGGTTGTTACAGGCAACTCAATCTTCTCTTCCTTATATATACGAAGTAGGTTAAGCAAAATCGCTGCACTGACCTTATCGTCCAAATGACGAGACTTGATAAAGCCTGTCTCTGTCACGACAGTTCGTGGGTCAAAGCTGATAAAATCACCGACCTCAATCCCTAAGGCACGAGTTTCTTTTTCATTCCTTACTTTTGCGTCCAAACGTACTTCCATATTGTCTTGCGTGCGTTCTGCAGTTCCTGCATCCTTATAGACATGGCAAGAAGTTTGGTGGATAAGGATAGTTCCTGATACTTTTTGTCCTGTGCTAGCTACGTGAACGGTACAGTTTTCTCCTTCAATCATGTTCCAAGGAAAACCACCGATACGGTCCAATTTGAGACGACCATCTGCTTTGACAGCACGGACAATAGCACCCAGCGTATCTACATGGGCAGTCACATAGCGGTGTTGCTCATCGTTTTGACCTTTAATGGTTACATTGACACCACCCTTAGCTGTACGAACCGGCTGGTAACCAAAACCTTCTAGAGTCTTGACTAAATAGTCCGAAATCTCACGAGTGAAACCCGTTGGCGACGCAATGGCTGTCAGTTCTTTGATATAGTCTACTGTTTGATTCATTTCTTCACCTCTTTTGCTACCTATTATAACACATTTATCATCGGATAAAAAAAGAAAATCACTCCTGTAGACTTGACTACAAAAGTGATTTTAATGATTATTCCATTTCAAAAACATCGCTTTCTTGCTTGTTTGGTAGAACCAGTGAGAGCAAGATTCCGACAATGGCTGGAACCAACCATGGGAGTGATGCCTTAGCAAAAGGAAGAGCGTTGACAAGGTTTGCAAGAAACTCAACCTTAAATGAGCTTCCTAGTACGCTTGCAATGGCAATAGTTGTAACCACAGCAATTGTCAACTGCATACCTGGTTTTGAAAGAGCCACGAATTTGTTGACAATGACAATCATAACGATAGCAATGGTGATTGGGTACAAGATAACCAGTACTGGAATTGAGTACTTGATAATCGCGTCAAGACCTAAATTGGCAATGGCAAATCCAATCAAGGTAAAGGCTGTCGCATAAACCTTGTAGCTGATTTGTGGGAAGCGCTCATTAAAGAACTCAGCTGTTGACACAATCAAACCAACCGTTGTTGTGAAGCAGGTTACGGTAACCATAGCTGCAAGGAAGAGTTGGGCTGTTGAGCCAAAGATTTCTTGAGTGGCTTGTGACAAGATGTAAACACCTGGTGTTCCACCCTTCATCGCTTCAGCTGGTACTGGGAAATGATTTCCAAGGAAACCTAAACCGATGTAAAGAGCGCTGAAAGCAAGGGCAACAACGATACCAACCACCCAAATAGTTGAGATGTATTCTTTCTTACTTGAAAATCCAAGTTGTTTCAAGGTTTGAACTGCGATTACGCTAAAGGCAACTGAAGCAAGGGCGTCCAAGGTATTATAACCTTCTAGGAAGCCTGTCCCAAAGGCAGAAGCTTGATAAGCAGCTGAAGCAGCTTGAGGACTTGTTCCACCGTATTTGAAAGCTCCTAAAACAACCAAGATGACAATCAAGATTGCAAAGACTGGCGTTAAAATACGTCCAATGCGATCCAAGATTTTTGATGGATTAAGCGAAATCAGATACGCTGCCGCAAAATAAAGAACAGTAAAGACAATCAAGCCAAGACCTTTATTTGCATCCGACAAAAGAGGGCTAATCCCTACTTCGTAAGCTGTTGTAGCAGTACGTGGGATAGCAAAGAATGGACCGATTGACAAGTAAAGAACTGAGAGGTAAAGAGTCGCAAACCAAGGCGCTATCTTTGTAGAAATCTCGTAGATATATCCTTTAGGATTTAGCGTTCCAATAATAAGGGTCAAGACGGCGATACCGACGCCTGAAAAGACAAAACCTGCGATGGCAGGAAGAAAATGTTCTCCAGATAGAGCACCTAGAGAAGGCGGAAAAATCAAGTTCCCCGCACCAAAAAATATTCCAAACAGGAGTAAACCTGTTAGGGCACCTTTTTTAGCCATGTAAATCTCCTTCATATTTATAAAATACTGACCTAGTATATCATGAATAGGAGTATGAAAAAAGCTTCACGAAGTAAATATTGAATGTTTTCAAGATTCTTAAAAATGAGAATTATCTAAAAATAAAATTCTCCTACCCAGTCCACACCAAGTAGGAGAAATGCAAATTTTTAAAGTTCTTCAAAGGCCATCATGCCACCTTGGACATTGATAACTTCATAACCTTGTTCTGATAATAATTGGCAAGCACGCGCCGATCTCATTCCAGATTTACAAATAACATAATGTAACTGATCCTTGTTCAATTGATCATAAGTATCAGCTAATTGACTCAGAGGAAGATTCTGAGCACCTTCTAAATGAAGAGCTTCAAACTCATCCACTTCTCTCACGTCCACTAGAGAAAGTTGGTCGTTTTTGTAAAGCTGGTAAAATGCGTCAAAGGAAATTTCTTTCATTCTTTTTCTCCTAATACTCTTCGAAAATCAAATTCAAACCACGTCAGCGTCGCCTTACCGTACTCAAGTACAGCCTGCGGCTAGCTTCCTAGTTTGTTCTTTGATTTTCATTGACTATAAAATTGCTTTAATTCTTTTTTTCAACTCTGGCACCACTTCTGACTCAAACCAAGGATTTTTGGTCATCCAGATTTGATTTCGCGGTGAGGGGTGAACTAGTGGAAAATAGGTTGGCAAGTAGTTCTGGTAATGTTTTACCCGTTCTGTCACCTTGCCACTGATTTTCTCCTTTAAATAGTAGGCCTGGGCATATTGTCCAATCAAGAGGGTCAATTGAATATCTGGTAATTCTTGCAAGAGCTGCGGATGCCATTTTTCAGCAAAGCCAGTTCTCGGTGGCAGATCACCTGACTTGCCATGCCCTGGAAAGTAAAAATCCATAGGCAAGACCGCAAAATAACCTGAATTGTAAAAGGTATCTTCATCCACACCTAGCCACTCCCGCAAGCGGTCACCACTCTTATCTTTCCAGTAAAGGCCTGCTTCTTGGGTTTTAAGTCCAGGTGCCTGACCGATGATATTGATGCGAGCAGTCTTTGGCGCTGCAAAGAGAGGCTCAATGCCACGCTCTGTATAGCTGACATTCTGCGGATCTGCCATAATAGCCTGTTTGATTCTTTCAATTTGAGACATCTACTTTCCCTCCAAAAAGAAGTCTAAGCATACAATCTCAGACTTCTATCGTTTTATTTGATCAATTCGTAAATAGCTTCGGCATAGATGGCTGCTGCACGGAAGAGATCATCCAAGGCGATAAATTCATTGGCTTGGTGCATGGTGTCAATTGAGTCTGGGAACATAGCACCGTAGGCAACTCCACGTTCTAGCAAGCGACCAAAGGTTCCACCACCGATGACTTGCTCGTGACCTTTAAGGCCAGTTTGTTTTTCATAAACATTCAACAAGGTTTGCACAAGTGGATCTTCCATTGGCACATAGTGAGGCGTGTGACCGTGCTCAGAAAGACTAACAGAAGCAACTGGCAAGGTTTCAAGGATTGACTTGATTTGTTCTGGACTTGTTCCTTTTGGATAGCGGATGTTAAGGGCAATGGTATTATCATCGCTTGTTTCATCGAAGCGGAAGACACCTGCATTCATAGAAAGGGCACCCATCTTTTCATCCACATGAGCAATCTTGAGATTTTCACCCTCATGGTCGTTCAAGAGAATTTTACCAGCGATGTCAAGGTAGTCTTTGGCTGGACCAGCAAAGTCAAACTGACTAAGGAAAAGGGCTAGGTAAGTCGCACCATTGACACCTGAAGCTGGCATAGCACCGTGCTGATTTACCAATGATCGTCACCTTGTATTGACCGTTTTCTTCTTGGAGTTCTCCTCTAAGTTTGTGTTCTACAACAAAGGCATCTAGTTTAGCTTGCAAGTCAGCCAAACCACCTGAAACGACAGCTGTTGCTGATTCTGGTACCATGTTTTCACGCAAACCACCTGTGAAGCTGTGAAGACGGGCAACACCTGCATTTTCACCTGCAAAGTGAAGGTATTCCGTGATATTTCCTTTTTCACCATTGATGAGAGGGAATTCAGCGTCTGGAGAGAAACCAAAGTCTGGCTTGGCAAGTCCTACGTGCTCAAAGTAGTAGTCCATATCTGCCCAACCTGATTCTTCATCTGTTCCAACGATGAAACGAACTTTCTTAGAAGTTGGAAGACCCAATTCTTTGATGATTTTCAAACCATAGTAACAAGCTGTTGTAGGACCCTTATCGTCCGAAGCCCCACGCGCATAAAGGCGACCGTCTTTGATAGTCGGTGTGTAAGGATCTGTATCCCAACCGCTACCAGCTGGCACCACGTCCATGTGAGCAAAGATCCCGAGAACTTCTTCTCCATCACCAAACTCAAAATGTCCTGCGTAGTTGTCAACATTTTTAGTTGGGTAGCCATCGCGGTATGCGATTTCAAGGAATTTTTCCAAGGCTTTTACTGGACCAGGCCCAAATGGATGTTCAGCATCAACCTTGCTGTCATCACGTTCTGAGTTGATTTCTAAAAGGCTAAACAAGTCAGCCAAGAGATCTTCTTTGCGTTTTTCTACTTCTGCTGTAAAATCAATTGTTGTCATTTCTTTCTTCTTTCTATCTTTTCTCAATGATTTCATCTACTGGCAAGCGGTAGCTTGGTTCCAATTTTTCGTCTGTGTAACCCACTGTAATCAAAAGCTCTGGGCGGAAACGGTCTTCAATTTCCAAAACCTCATTGACTTTTGATTTGTCAAATCCAAGGATCAAATTTGATCCGATTCCTTGGTCTGTAAGAGCCAGAACCAAGTTCATAGCAACCAAACCTGCATTGAGGGCTAGGTAGTCGCTGACTTGTTGTTCATTGTAACGGGCAAATTCAGCAGGCAAATTTTTCATAAAGTATTGAAGTTGTTCTTCTGAGAAATTGTTAGCACCACCAACTCGGGCAATCTTACGAGCACGTTTAGCCAAATCTGTGTCTGTAAACAAGGCAATAGTTACAGGCGCTGATAATACCTGCTCAAAGTTGGAACCGTAAGCCAACTTTGCCAGTTCAGCATTTTTCTCACGCACCACTACAAATTTCCATGGCTGGCTGTTGTGGGCACTTGGTGCCAAGGTTGCAATTTCGATAGCCGTACGCACATCTTTTGGATCAACTGGCTTATCAGTGAAATGCTTGGTCGCATGACGTTTTTTATTTAATTCAAGAAATTTCATAATCGATTTCCTTTTCTAATTCTACTGCTTCCATTTTACCATATTTTGAAAGAGCTTGCAGGGATTTTTCATAGGAAAAGTAATAGCAAAAAAACTGCTCTATGCAGTTTGTAGCAATTATTCTAGTTACTCACTATAAAATTAGCAAATGGAATCATACTGAGATAGCTTCTCCGTTGTCACTTCTTCCAACTTTTTCTTTACCTGACCTTTTATAGCCGTATCCATCTGTGATTTTATTTTCCCAATAGCGACTTTTGTCTCCTCCGCACTTTCTCTCACTTTTTCTTTATAATCTGTTTGCAAAGAATTTTTTTCCTTTAGGATTACTGTCGCCATTGTATAGATTCTATTCCTCTCCATCATACGATACATCTGACGTAAAGCAAATTCATATTCTTCATCTGTATAATATTCATTTAATGGCGCGAGCATATGACCTCCTTAAATCTCCGATTGTCTGTTCTAACTCATCTTGCTTTTTACGATAATCTCTGTTTAACAAATCCTCTTGATACTGCAATTCATCTTCTCTATGCCTACAC